>CP073761.1:3000000-3180296 GCA_018399015.1 Cyanobium sp. M30B3 | reverse complement strand
GCCGGCGGCTACGCTGGCGGCGTGCAGGGGGGTGTGCTGGAGCGCCATCGGGGCCGGCCGCGGAAGACCTGAGGTTATGGCTGGGTCAGGCCGGGTGGCGGGCCAAAGCAGTGGGGCCTGAATCAGCAGGAGCCTGGGCTGCGACCGGATCCGCTGAGGCAGCGTTGCTGCAGCACGCTCAGATCCAGGGGGCGGCCCTTGGTGATGTTGAGGCCCCGTACCCGGCCGATGATCAGGCGCTGCCGCCCCGCCCCGGCGGGGAAGCGGGTCTCCAGGGTGGGGAGGGCTGAGCTGGGCAGGATCGCGATGGCCTTGCCGTGGTCGTCGAGATGGCGGCCGATGCCATCGAGGTCGGTCCGTTGGGTGGCCGTGCCCAGCAGGAGCACGGCACTGGGCTCTCGAAAGCCTGTGATCGCCACCGGTTGGCCGTGAATTCCGTGGTTGGCAAGCACGGCGGCCAATTGGGGCGCCGGCCAGAGGGGCCTGAGGGAGGGAACCAGCCCCTCCAGCAGTAGCATCCAGAGCAGCACAGCCGCAGCCAGGCAGAGGGCCAACTGCCGCCCTGGGGTCCAACCGGCGCGGGTGCAGCCGAAGAGCAGGACCAGGCAGGTGGCCGTCACCATCGCCGCTGCCAGGCTCACCCTTCCCAGGGCCCAGACGGAGGCCAGCGGCGCCGCCACGGCCAGCACCATGGCCCCCAGGATCCAGACCCCAAGAACCACCCGCGTCAGCCAGCGACCCACCCTGTCCCGGGCGGGCAGGTTGGCAAACCCGGCGGCGGCCAGCAGACAGAGAGCTGGCACGAGGGGCAGGGTGTATTGGGGCAACTTGGTGGGCACAAGTTCAAACAGAAGCCAGGCGGGACCCAGCCAGGCCATGGCGAAGTGAAGGGTGCCCCCAGTGGCCTCTGCCTGCCGCCGCCCCCGCCAGCCCAGCCAGGCGGCCGGGAGCAGCACCAGGGAGGTGGGCCAGAGCAGCAATGGTGCCAATAGGGTGTAGGTGCCGGGTGGGGCCCCGTGGGATTCGTGGCCTTCCAGCAGCTTCGGAAGCACATCCCCGCCCAAGGATTGCTGCAGGAAGCCTCCCGAGCTGATCAGCTGGATCGTGATCAGCCATGGGGCCACCAGCGTGAGGCTCAGGAGCAACCAGGGCCAGGGCTTCAATTGCAGCAGCAGCCTCCAGCTCCGCTCGCGCACCATCAGGGTCACCACCGTGAGGGATGCCACCACGGGAGCGACCGGCCCCTTGATCAGCATTCCCACCCCCAGACCGCCCCAGAACAGGGCGCGTCCCCCGCGGTGCAGGCGCTCCTCCCCGAGCCTCGCCCGCGCCAGCCCACCCTGCATGGCCACCACCGTGGCCAGCAAGGTGGCATCGGTTTTGGCCAGGGTGGCCTCAACGGCCAGGAGCAGGCTGCCGGCCAGCAACACGGCGGCCAGGAAGGCTTGCTGGGTTCCCACCAGGGGCGCGAACAGCCCATAGAGCAGCAGCACGGATGCCGTGGCCCCCAGCAGCGAAACCAACCGGTAAGGAGCCATCGCCGTGGCTGGAATGCCGGCCTGGCGCGCCGCGCCGGCGCTGAGGGCCTGAAGCCAGTAGATCCCGATGGGTTTTTTGTAGCGCGGCTGCTTCTGGAAGCGGATATCGAGCAGGTTGCCGCTCTCCAGCATCTGGCGGGTTGCCTGGGTGTAGAGCGCCTCATCCCTGTCAGTGGGGGGGAGGCTGGCGATGCCGGGGAGAAACAGGGCCAGGCAGAGCAGCAGGAGTGCCAGGAATCGTCCAGAGGAGGCCGTGGAGGAAACCGCACTGCCGGGCGGATCGGACACGGGAGTGTTTGCCGAGCAGCAAATTTTAAGAAGCACTCAGGAAGACATTCAGAAGATGCAGGTATCCGGCGCGACAGTCCGGAGCGCCCCCCCTACCCTTGGCGCTCCAGCCCCCGGCCCATGGCCAGCCAACCCAGTTGCCGCGGCTGTCTCCATGGGCAGCCTCCCCAGAATGGGGCCATGGGCTGGTGTCGCCTGCGCCAGCTGCCGATCCATCCGGAGCTGGTGGCCGAGGTTTCCTGTCACCACTGGACCGCCAGGGAGCCCCGGCTGCCCACTCTGAATGCCCAGGTGATGTCCGCCCCTGGCCGAAGGTCTGTGCCCGTCGCCGGTCGCCAACTCAGCCTCGAGGGCGACCTGGGCCAGCTGCGCTGAGAGCAGCAGGGGCCACCACCAATCCAACCCGACCGCAATCTGTGTAAATCCTGAAAAACCCCGAGGTCTGCCGCAGTTCTGCTCGCGCTGCACTCCTTGGGGCCGTTGACCGGTTGTAATGGGTTGTTGTCTTAAGCCGGGAGGTGACGGGATTGGTTGCAACGCCAGCGGTGTGCACGCCTGTGGATCTGATGGCGGCCCAGGTGGAATCGGAGATCCTCACGCTGCCCACCGGTGCGGGTGTGTTTGAACGGGGGCAGGCGGCTGACTCGATCTACGCCATGCGCCGCGGCATCGTGGAGGTGCTTGGCGAGGACGGGGAGAAGCTCTGTTACCGCCCCGGCGAACTGTTCAGCTACCAGGACATCCTCTGGGGCGAAGGCCTGTACCGCAACACAGCGGTGGCCCGCACGCCGGTGGAGATGGTGAGGCTGGACCGGCTGCGCTTCCTCAACCTGCTCCACAACCACCCCACCCTGGCCCTGCTGCTGATCGGCCAGCAGCATGAGCGCCTGCGCGAGCAGCGCACCAGCGGCACCTGCTGCTACTGACGTCAGGCAGCCAGCAGCAGCAGCAGGCTGCGCACCACCTTGGCGGCCAGCACGCTGCTGACGCCGCTGGGGTCCAGCTGGGGGGCCAGCTCCACCACGTCGGCGGCCACCAGGTTGTGGTGGCGCAGTTCGCTCACCAGTGCCGCGAAGTGGCTCCACAGGAAGCCGCCCGGTTCGGGGGTGCCGGTACCGGCCATCACGGCAGGATCAAACCAATCCAGATCCACGGTGAGGTAGATGGGCTGGCCGCGCAGGGGCCGCAGCGCTTCCGCCATGCGCTCGATGGCCACCAGCCGGCCGCTCTGGCGCAGCTCGCTGAACTCCTCGCGGGTGCCGCTGCGGATGGCGATCTGCAGCAGCTGCTGGCTGGGCAGCACCTCCAGGCAGCGGCGCATGGCACAGGCGTGGCTGTGGTGGGCGCCGAGCCAGGTGTGGCGCAGGTCGGCGTGGGCGTCGAGCTGCACCAGCACCAGCTCGGGGTGTTGTTGGGCCACCGCTGCCACCGCGCCGGAGCTGATCGAGTGCTCGCCGCCCAGCATCAGCGGTCTGAGCCCCAGGGTCAGCACGGCTTCTGTGGCCTGCTTCACGGCCGCCACCACCGGCTCGGGGGCACCGAAGGGGATATCCACCGCCCCCAGATCGGCGAAGGCCAGATCCTCCAGGTCGCGGTCGAGCTGGGGGCAGTAGCTCTCCAGGCCGCTGCTCACCTCGCGGATCGCCGCCGGCCCGAAGCGGGTGCCGGGGCGGAAGGAGGTGGTGCCGTCGTAGGGCACGCCAAACAGGCCCGCGCGGCAGCCGGCCGGATCCCGGCGACTGCCCATGTAGATGGCGCCGTCGGTGTCAAAGAGATCCGCGTTGAACGGTGTTGTGTTGAACGGTGTTGTGTTGCCCATGGGCCCAGCTTCTCAGCTCGCCCGGACCCGTTCGATGGCGGCGGGGATGCGTCGGATGCCCAGCAGCACAGGCAGCCTGCCCCGGCCCATCAGGCCAGGGGGGAGCTGCCGATCAATGCCGTGGGCTTGAAGGAGAAGATCAGATCGTCGAAGTCCCGATCCCCTCCCCCGTAGAGGTCCTCCAAGCCGAAGACGTTGTCGCCCAGCACCTGGAAGTGCTGGACCCCATCAGTATTGGCCTCTTTGAATGCAAAGAACGTGTGCCGTTCCTTGCCGGTATCCACGTCCGCAAAGGGGGCAAGCATGAAGGAGTCCGATACCGTGATTGTTCTGGAGGTTGTGATGTTGTTGGAGGTGAAGAGTCCGGAGAGATCGCTGACCTGGCTGGCTCTGGCTGCATCCTCATAGCCCGGCTGGCCCGGCCGAATCGGATCGCCCGTGATTGGGTCGGCTACCGCGCCTTTGACGTCAAGAACTCTATAAAAGTTCATCCGCGAGTTGTAGGAAGCTTCTCGAGCCAGTTCGAGCACACCGGCAACCTGGGCATTGCCCAGGCCGGTGAAGTCGAGCACGGCGGCCTGATGCTGCTGGCGGGCCACGAAGCCGGCCAGCGATGCTTCCTCCTCCTGGAGAGCCAGTTGGATGGAAAGACCCGAGCGCTGGGAGTTCAACGTCGCAATGGCGCCAGCCGAGGAGATGCTGATCTGCATGGTGCCGATCCGATTGGACAGCTGATCAAGGGTGGTGGAGTGGTCGTCGAGGTCCCAGATCGTGAGGTCAGACAACTCCAGGAACACCAGCTTGTCGCCCGTGGTGAATTGCAGTTCACGGGAGAGGGACGTGTTGCTGCCCAGGCTGGGGGTGTTGCTGTTCTCGAGCGTGCCGCCGAGGATTTGGAGGCGTTCCCTGATGCTTTCAACAGTGATACGGCCAGGATCCCAGTCCTCACCACTGGCGAGCACGATGTAGCCCACTTGGTTGGAAGTGGCCCCTGATCGCACCATTCTGCTGGTTGCGAATACGGCTGCAGGCAGCGGATTGGTTGTGTTGGCGGCAACCGTGAGAATCGGTGACTCAGTGGAGACCGTGAACTGGTGGTCTTGGATCAGTTCGCCGAAGGTGCTGGGGTCCTGTATGACGCCCTCACGAAGATCGCGGTCACCCCTGTCGTTGTCGATGTAGTTGAGCTCTGCCACCAGCGGCTGGCCCTCACCAAGGTTGAACAACCGTGCGCCCGTGCGGCTGTTGCCGTCGTAGAGGAAGGAGGAGGGGGTGAGATCGGTGTCCACCAAGTAGGTGAACGCATGGCCGGCCTTGCGCTGGTCCAGGCCCAGGCCCTCCAGGTTGGCGAGCAGCCGTACTTGTGGACTTAGGCCGCTTTGGTTGGGGTTGGCATTCAGCGTGAAGGCCAGTTGCTGGGCACCGAGATTGACACCAAGGGCCTGCAGGGCATTGCGGGCGCTGAAGGTCGTCGGGCTAACCAGGGCGGAGCCCTGCTCCAGACTCCAACCGGAGGTCAGTCCGTCGATCAGCTGGTCAGCCTCAGAGGAGAACTGTTCAGTGACGAAGCCGTGGTGCACCTGCTGCAGCCGTTCATGAACAGTGCGCCGCAGCTGGGCCGGGTCGTTAATCAGATAGAGCTCATGACTAATGGTATCGGTTTCTGCTCTGTAATGGGTAAAGGCATCTCGCTTGAGTCGATGAATGGTGGCGTAGGTTTCGGGCAGGCTGATTGTGCTGGCTTGGGCTGAGGCTAAAACAGTGTCTATCTGTTTAGAAAATTCCCAGTTGGCATTCGCGGCCATCTCCGCTGCCAGCGGCGCCAGTATGGCGACATCTGCTGGCATGTCGGGTTGATGTCGACTGATCGTGCGCAAGGCGGCTGTGGCGAGCCGATCATTGATTGGGGTGTCTGTGGCCAGCTCGAGCAGTTCCTGGGTGAAGGCAGTGATCAGGCCTATTTCAGTTTCAATGTCTTCAGGATATTGGTCGGAAAGGAGTTGTTGGAGTGAATACGCCAGTACGTCCCACCCGAAGTGCAGCTTGATGTGGCCGATGTAAGCAGCCATTGCATCCCATTCGCTGGCCGTTGCTGTGGCACCGGCAGCCTGATTCAGCCGCAGCACGGGATCCTCCCGCAGATAGTCGAAGCCCCTTAGTCCGAAGGCTTGATCTATCCAGTTCGAAGCTTCGTCATCGTTAAGGCCGCTCTCGATCGCCAGGGTGTGAAGGGTCGTGAGCGGCGTGAGCATCTGGCCCAGGGGAGCCAGGAATGGCACTTGCAGTGGCAGACCCGTGGTGCTGTCGATGCCGCCGAAGGCGATCAGTCGGCCTTCGCTGAGATCAATCGTGCCGTTGCGGTTGGTGTCGAAGGTACGGTGATCGATGCGAAGGTGATAATGGGCATCATCACTGCTTGTGGTGCTTGGTTCGTAGGGATCGATGGTGAGGTTGCCGTTGCCATCGAAGAACACTGTGGTGCCCTTGAGATAACCGTTTGACACCGTGCCGCTGCCGTAGCTGCCACCGATGCCGAATTCGAAGAGGGGGATTTCAGCCAGTTTCTCTTGCCACACAGTGTCCCAGATGGAGTAGAAACCCATGTCAATTCCCACCTGCACCTTGGACTTCAGATAGGCCGAAAGGCTGCCCACCAGTTCAAATAAATCAAGTGGATTACTGATCCTGTTGGTGATTTCAGAGCCGCGTATCTTGCCATCTGATGTGCCGGCTATTTCCCCTTCATCCAGCAGATCGAAACTCACTGCAGCTTCAAGCCCGCCTGTGATGTCGGACCTCACCACCAAGGCCGTGAGTCCGAGACCAGCTCCCATGGTGGCATCCATGGTGAATTCGGGGACATCATCACCATCAAGCCAGTCGGCCACGTAAAAACCGTTAAACACTTTCCAGGCATCGCCTGCCTTGAAGCCACTCTGTTTCCATTCATTGAGGCCGAAGGTATCAAACCCGAAGCCAATGGTGGCGTCCACTCCGAACCCGCCTTCAATGATCCCCTCGATGCCTGGATAGATCGGGAAGCTTTCCTCAATTTCCGAGGTCATCCCCATGCCGGGCATGCGCCATTCGAACAGACTTACATCCTGGCCGAGCAATAGTTTGATTGCGTTTTTGGGGTCATCGATTAAAGGAATTTCGAAACCGAGTTCATCAAGCTGCTCCATGATGTCTTTGAAGCTGCTGCTCGACGTGCCAGAGCTGTCGCTGCCGCCTGCATCGGCCTGTTCCCCTGTGTTGCTGGAGAGCTCAGGGGTACTATCTTCGTCGACGACGACTGATTCGGTTGACGCAGACTGATCTCCAGCACTGAAGGCAGGTAGCACATAGCTCCCATAGTCGATATAAAAACTACCTTCTTCTTTCATTTGCTCCAAGTCACGGATGAGATCCATGACCCCTTTAATAACGCCAAGGAATTCAATCGTCGTATCGATCGTGTCCTTAAGCTCCGCGCCGCGAATCGGATCGAATGTGGCGTAGAAGTCGGCGAACCAGGAGGCCAGGTCGAGAGTGCTGACTTTTCCATCCTTGTCGGCATCGAAAGTTTTTTCGATGCCAATCGTTGCGAAGATATGGGTGTCGCTGTAGAGAGCGTCTACGATCGGATAGAGAGGATTAAGAATTGAATCCAGCCCGTCAACGATCGGGCCAAGCATTTGGGTGATATAGGTCCCCAGGTCAAGCTTGATATTATCGAAATAAAATGAGGTTTGGTTTTCCTCGGCCTCTGTCTGTTCCTTGTTCGAGTAGTCAAAGAGCGGCAGAAGGCTAGCCAGGTCGAAGCTGAAGGAGGGGATGGCGGCGGAGCCATTCACGCTGGTCGTCACACCAAATGACATCGCAGCAGCACCTTGGAGTTCGTATTGGAAAACGTTTTCCAGGTCTAGGCTGCTGCTCATGAGTTCGCTGAGAGTGAGCATGCCGTCGCTGCCTGCATCGCCACTGAGATCGAGTGCAAAAGACACGTCCAGTTCGGTGCTGGCGGGTTGATTATTGATTTTTACATTGTCGTTCGCGCTGGGTTGATTGACGGCATCCAGTTGCAGGAATCCGAGCCCGCCAGTGAGATTGAAATCGGGCGATAGGCTGGTGTTGAATTCGGCATTGAGGAAGGTCTTGCGGCCTTCGTCGGGGTCGTTATTGGTATTGAGATAAATGTCGCCAGAGCGTGGGAAGATCAGTTCCAAGCCAGCGTCGTAGCTGAAGTAGGCATCAAGCGTGCCTTCACTCTGAAATCCCAGGCCCGGGAGTCCGAAGTCGGCCGCCAGGGGCACACTGAAGATGTCGTAGCTGTCGGAAAATTGGAAGCTCACCACCACCGCGCTGGTGCCTTGCATCGCCAGGCTTACGGTGACGGCGCTTTCGGGAATACCGAGGGCATCGGCGATTTCCTTGCTCAGGAGTTTGCTGAGCTTGCTGGGTGTAGGTGTGCCAATCTGGCGAATACTGTTGGCCAGATTGGTGATGAACTTGCGCAGACCGTCACCAGCTTTGCCATCCAGACTGCCAACAATCGGTAGGGAGAGACTATCGACGCCTTCTTGCAAGGATGTGAGTGAGGACTGCAGGGCGTCTGCTGTTTCGGCTGGTAGCTCAAAGTCGAGCACATCCACAGCCTGCACCATGTTGGTGAAATGGCTGCTGTCAGTGCTGTGGCTGGCACTGTTGTAGGCGCTGTCATTGCTGCTGAAGTTGTAGCTCAGCTGGGCGGCATGGATGCCGGTGAACTGGTTATCACCCGTGCCGTCTTCGATCTTGGCATCGTCGTAAGCCCAGACGCTGATTTGCTGAGGGGTGTACCAGTTGCTGGGTGTGAAGGTGTAGGTCTTCTCGTAGGCCTCACTGATCGTTCCAAGTTGTCGACTTGCTCCGCTTGGGATTAGCTCACTGAGTTTGACAGTGACGTTATCAGTGGGCTGGCTCAGCAGGGCCAGTTGGTAGGTGGCGCTCTCGCCGGTTTCCTTCACGAGCACCCGCTCGCCTGAGGTGAACAACACCACACCAGCGACGTCGTTGTTGATGATCTGGACCGTCGCGCTATTGCTGACTGCGTCATTGCTCAGGGAGTAGCCCTCACCTGCTGTGAGTTGCACAGTGAACGTTTTGTTGACGGTATCGGCAACAAAGTCGTCGATCGGTACAACGATCACATCGCTGCTGGAGTGGCCAGGGGCGATGCGCACCTGGCCAGACGTGCTTCCTGGCGACTGCGTGATCTTGTTGATGCTTGATGGTGTGGGTGGATAGCCAAGACCGGGATCCAGGCTCAGTGCCGAGATCCCATAGCTCACCTGGATCCCCGTCGACCCGGCTGAATTCGGTGCTGGATTGGTCAGCTCAATCCTGAATCGTCCTGGCTTGGCATCCTCACTGCTATCGCTGATCAGTGTGATCAGTGCCTGGGGTAAATCATTATCGACGATGTCGATCTGAACCGGATTGATGCTCAGCCCGTTGAAGCTTACATCGCTGGTTGATGTGCTTAGCTTCAACTGGCTTCTTGTTATATCCTCCACGGTCGTGTCGTCTACTGCCCATAGAGATATGGTTTGAATCGTCGACCAGTTGGTGGGTGTGAAGATCAGTGTTTCGCCACGGCCGATGCTCCTGTTGTTAATGATGAACTGGCTGTCGCTTGGCACCAGGCTCACGGTGACATCTGCCGTGGGTTGTGCTGTGAGGCTCAGGTTTAGGAAGCCATTGCCTGCTTTGCTGATCGTGCTCTGTTGTAGTTCCACGAGCAGTGTGGCGCTGTCATTGTCATTTACCCTGAAGGGCAGTTTGGGCAGGTTGGCTTCGTTGATGTTGTAGAAGCTGTCGCTGCTGGTGGTGCGCACATGTAGGTTAACCTCATTATTTCCATCAACGAGCTTGTCATCAACTGGGATGACCGTGAATGCCTGAGCTGTCTGCCAATTGCTTGGCTTAAATGTGAGGGCAATCCGCGAGTCTGCAGGGGCGGGGTTAGTGCCTGGCACCTGCAGCAGCACCTCGCTGGCATCGTCGGTTTCCACGTAGACCGTCACCGATGCCGTGGGTTGGCTGGTGAGCCGCACGTATCGGGTGGTACTGCTGCCTCCCTCGGAAAGATTGAAGGGTGTGCTGTCAATTGTGGTGTTGCCTGTTGCATCTAGTGAGAAGAACAGCCCGGCTTGATCATCGTCGATCAGCTGCAGCACATTCGAATTGGGAAGCACGTAACTGCTGCTCAGGCCCACCAAGGGAGTGGATGCTGCCGTGGGATCAAGCGAGTTGCTTTTAGCTGATTCGCTGAACGCCACATCGGTTACCGTTTCGCCGCTCGCCACTGTGAGCGAGTCGCTGAGCACGAGCGAAATAAATTCACCCGTGCTGTCCACCGTGTAATTGAGTGTCGTGCCCGATGGAATTGTGACAGTGCTGCGATTTGTGCTTTCCAACTGCAAGCTGGCCAAATAGCTATTGCTGCCATTGGCGATGAGTGGCGCGGTGAGTGTGAGCGAAACACTGGGATCGGCGATCTGGTATAGATCACTTCCATAGCCTGCTACGAGACCAACAACGGAGCTGTTGTAGGCACTGGTTTCACCCGTGGCTGTCCACGTCAGTGTGCCCGTGAGGGCCGTGGTGCGATCGCGATGGATCGTGGCTGATGCATTAACTGTGAACGTGGCAATCGTTTCACTCTTCTCTCCGTTGCTGCCAAGGTCTTCGCCTAATGCGAGCACGGTACCTTCGGGCAGGTTGATTGACTCCCGATCCGTCGTGGCCAGTGTCACCTGCAGTTGATTGATCCCGGATTGATCCAGGACTATCAGCCCTACACCACGTGCTGTGAGTAGAGATGTGGCCAGAGTTTCGATGCCCTCAGCCACTTGGTCCTGTACCCCCGTCATTGTGAAGCTCCCAGTGGTGCTTCCCTTGGGAATCAACAGGCTGAAGCCACTCGTGCGGGTTAGGAAGTCACTCGGGACTATTTCTTCACGGTAGTCTGTGCCGCCATCGGTAGGCCGCTTCCACTGCAGGGCAACGCTGGGTGAGTCCGTATTGAATGACTGGTAATCGAGCTTAATGGCAAGAAAATCGCCCCGGTTTAGCTGGATTGTGCCAGTGCCCCATGTTGCCAGAGCATTTGTATTGAGCTTGTCGATGACAACCTGTCCGTCCAGTGTCAGCCTGGTGCCTCCTTGAACAGGGATGTTGAAGTTGTAGCTGCCTGTCTCGGGGATAAAGATGTAGCCAGACCAGGTACTGGTGAAGGCGCCAGTGAGATTGTTGTCGTTGAAGCTGGCTGCGGTTTCGTTGATCCCATCGCTGTCGAGCTTGGCTGTCTCCTCGGCGCCCGAGGCGCTGTCGAAGCGGGTGAGTCCGCCCATCGACTGGTTGCCGCTGCCGGCGCTGATCATGATGTCGCTGGCGCTGACTTGGCTCAGCCGTCGATCCAACTCGAAGAACACCAGAGTGTCTTCGCTGGCTGCATTGGGCAGGCTGATCGTGAAGGTGGCACTGTCGCTGCCATCCTCACGGATTGTGGGCTGTGTCGGGCCCGTTAAGGAGACCATCGGAGCCGTTGAACTCTGGGCTGTCGCCAGTGATTCGTTGGCCGTTGTGGCGTCGTTGTCGATGACAAGCACCGACAGGCTGGGTCTGATTGCCGCGTAGATCGGATCGCTGCTGCTGACCGTAAAACTGAGTTGCTGAGTCGTATCGTCGTCGTTTTCGTCGTCGTCAATTCCCTGCAATTGCAATGGCTGGATCTGATCCCAGTTGTCGGGGGTGAAGACCAGCTGCACCGCAGTTGCGGCGGGATTTGCGGGATTGGTGACCTGGATCTCGCCGCTGTCGTAGGAGATCAGGTCGAGAGTGAGGGTGACTGCGGCGGTTGGACGGCTGTTCAGTCGGATTCCGAGCGGCGTGATCGTCCCATTGCTGACATCGCTCTCGCTCACGCGGAACTGGCTTGTTGGTGTCCAGGTGGTGGTCCCGTCAGTGCTGCCTGCCTGGCTGGCACTGAGGAACAGCACGTCGGCGATGTCGTTGTCACTGAGGTAGGCCGTTGCTGTCCCAGTGCTGCCTGCGATGCTGTAACGACCGCTATCGATCAGGGTGAGGGTGAGACTTTCGGTGCCCTCGGCCGTGAGATCGTCAACCGCTGGAGTGGGAAGGCTGATGCTAGAGCTGCCCACTGCGATCTTGATCCCGTAGATGGGTGTGGTTGCGAAGGTGGCGCTGTTGCTCGATCCGCTGTGCAGTACGGCCGCTGGTGCGCCCGCCACGCTGTTCTCTGTTGAGTTATTGAGTGCCAGGGCGCTGATCAGGCCTGTGCCTCCGGGCAGGGCTGCGAGCTTCGAAGCCTGGATTTGTTCCTGGCTGCGAGCCGCATTCCAGATGCCGACGCCACGTATCGCACCATTGAAGTAGCCGGAAGCTGAGCTGCCCAGGGCCGTGCGGCCGATGGAGTTGTGACTGCGAGCTGTGTTAAACAGCGGTACATGGCGCAGGGCTGTGGTCGGCATGCCGCCTTCGTGATCAGCAAGAAGTAGCCGCGCTGCACCTCCATCTTCGTAGTAGTCGATCTGAATGTCATACCACTCCCCTGCCACGAGGTTGGGCACTGTGAAGCTGTTCCAGGTGGCTTCATGATTGGTCCAGCTGTTAACAACTTGCTGTCCATTGATCCAAATCCTTACGCCTTCATCGGAAAGCACGGCGAAGCTGTTGTCGCCGTTTGTTCGGGCCTGGATCTGCCCAGTTGCTCGAATCGAGAAGGTGTCGCCGTCTCCCCCCCTTGTCGTGTCATAGCTGTCGTCAAAGTCGATTGTCGATTCACCGCTGCTGCTGCGTAGGGTTTCAAAGTTCTTGCCCTCATAAAGCGATACCTTGAGCCCCGATGCATGGGTGAGCTGTCCCCGTTTCGCGAGATCGCCATTCAGGTAGAGGCTGGCGACGCCTCTTGCGTTCACGCTGTAGGCCAGATGGTTCCATTCACCCAGACCCACCTCGCTGTCGCAAATCAGGCTCAGTAGCAGAGCACCACCAGGATCGCGAATGTCCAGCTTTGGCTTGCCTGTGGTGTCGTGAAAGCCAAGGGTGATCTGGTTGTGGCCGCTGTCGTCCGTAAAGTCCAGAACTCCTGCATCCGTGCTCGCCGCATCGCGACGCACCCAGGCTTCGGCACTGATCTCCCCACTGCTGCTCACCGTGGTGAGTTCGCCTAGTTCTGCATAGGCGAATTCTCCACCACTGCTGTTGTTGCTGAGGATCAGGGGCCTGTAGGTAGCCTGGGGCTGATGCAAGACATCGGCATCTTTGCCATCGAGAATGAGGCCATAGCCGCTATACAGATCGAGAGAATTAAATGTGCCTGCAAACTGATTGGTGTCTGGTGATGTTGTGAAGGGGCTTGCCTGGTCCCCCTTTTCAACTTGTAATCCGTCCCACCATATTTCCGTGCCTGACCCGTCGTCCTGGGGCCCGTCAAGCCTGACCTGTATGTAGCGAGTGGAGGGATCTGTGAGGGTATAGGTGAAGGACTGACGCTGCCAATCCGTGCTGAGCTGAATCGTCTTGGCAGGTGCTTTTGTGTTTCTACCGCTCTCATCCACCTCAAAGATAAAGAGTTGGCCGCTGGTGGGTCTGTCTGCCTTGGCGTAGACGCTCACTGTCCAGGTATCCCCCTGGATTGCTTCGGCAATATTCCATTGGCTTCCGTTGTAGGTCTCGAGATAAGGATCATTGCCTGTGACAGTCATGCGCAGGGGCACGCCGCCAACGGGCGAGGCTGCAGTGCCCGTGTCTCGGCTCGTGATTGCCGCATTGGCAACTGTGCCAAATGGGGAGCTGGTGCCTCCCTGGAGCTCGTAAAGGAGTTCCACCGGGCTGCCCGTCACCGGCGAGGCCAGATTGAGCTCGAAACCCAGGCGGCTGTTGCTCCCCTCGGTTCCATCGACTGCCTGCACGCTCGCCGCAGGCTGCATCGGTACAGGACTGCCACCTTCCCATAGGGTTAGCTCCAGTTCGGAGGGCCAGTTCGAGGGAATGACTCGCTGCGTGGCACTCAGCGCGCTGTAGAAGCTGTCGCTGCTGGCCGTGCCCAGGCTCACCGTGCTGACCCCATCGGTGCGCAGGTCGGAAAGAGTGACGCGCTGCGGCTGGGTCCAGTTGCTGCTGGTGAAGGTGAGCTGCTGGCTGGAAAGCGTGCCGCTGGAACTGCTCAGGTTGACGGTCACTTCGGCCAAGGGCTGGCTGGTGATGCGTACCTCGAAAGCGGCCTGCTGTTGACCGTTGATCAACTGCGCCCGCACAGTTGCCAAGCCGGTGCGATCCGCAGGTGTCACCACCACTGCCGGCGTGTAGGCCGTGCTGTCGATGATCGTCAATGTGGCTTCGCTGTGGCCACTGTCAATGTTGTAGCGCTGAAAAGTGAAGCCCTTGTCGTCTGTTTCAACGTTAGGAATCAGTTTGAGAGTAATTGTTTCGTCGCCCTCCCGGATCGCATCGGCAATGGCTGAGATGTAGATCCGTGCTTCTGTGGCACCAGTTGGCAGAACAACCAAATTCTCTGGATCGAAATCGGCGGTACTTAATGTTGCTTGTGGTGCGTAGTAGTCGACATCGCGCGTCGCCGAGCCGCCTGTGATCTCGTAGCGCACCCGCAGGCCACCATTGGGGGCTGGCTTGTTAGCGCTGATCGTGAACCAGCCGAGATCGGCTTCGTTGGCACCGGCTTCCGTTGGATTCTGCCCAGCTTTGAGCGACAGCACAAAGGGGTTGTCAGCGATCGTGATCGTCTGACTGTTATTACTCACCCCGTAGCCCGTGCCACTACCAAGTGTCAGCGTGATTGACTCCGTGTTTTCGGCATAGCTATCGGGTAGCACCAGGACGTCAAAAGACTTGACTATCGGCAGAGTGTTGACATTGTCACTGCTGGGCGTCCACGGAAGAGTGCCGAAGCCCCCGCTGTGAAGATCAAGTGGATTGAATTTCGCGGCGAAATGATTGATCTCTGATGATACTGAAAAGTGGCTTGCCTGGCTGGCTTGCTCAACTTGTAGGCCGTCCCACCAGATTGAAGCGCCCGTTCCCCCGCTATCGGGTCCATCAAGCCTGACCTGGATGTAGCGGGCGGATGGGTCTGTGAATGTGTAGGTGAAGGAATGTCGCTGCCATTCATTACCCAGCTGGATTGTTGTGGCAGGCGCTTTCGTGATCACACCGTTCTCATTGGCTTCAAAGATGAAGAGTTGCCCGCTCGTGGATCTGTCTGCCTTGGCGTAAACACTTAGTGTCCAGGTGTCGCCCTGCTGTGCATCGGCAACATTCCATTGGCTGCTGTTGTAGGTTGCGAGATGGGGATCATTGCCTGTGACACTCATGCGCAGGGGCACACCACCTACCGGCGAGACTTCAGTGCTGCTATCCCGGCTAGTTGTTGCCGCGTTGGCACTCGTGCCAAATGGGGAGATGGTTCTTCCTTGAACAACACCGTTGATGCCAATGTTGTCGGTGCCTAGGATGGCGCTGTTAGCGACAATTGCATAGTCGCCACCAACACGGGTGCCGTCAGTCTGGCGCTGGGCCTGGGTTGTGTTGAACGTGGAGTTGGCTGTTTCGGAGCTTGAGGTCAGCTGTACGTTGACCTCATCGGTTGTGCTCTTGTTGGCAAAGAGTTGAAAACCAAGGCTGGTGCTGTCGGTGTCCGATTCCGTGCGATTCAGGCCCTTTGCCAGGGATTCCGAGAGGAACATGGCACTGGCCGGCACAATCTCGTTGGAAACTGTGCCGCCTGAACCATTGGGGCGATCCCAGGTCAGTTTGGCAGATGCGGCCCCTGTATTCTCAAAGTAATCAAGTCGCAGCCATACCACATCTCCCTCTTTGAGGCTGATTGGTTTCGTGTCATGGCTGGTGGCTGATGTCGGTTCCCAGTGGCTAAAGCTGTCGAGTACCTCGCCGCTGCTGTTGTTTCTCTGAATGGTCAGTTCTGTGCCATCGTCGGTGGTTGTACGGAAGACGTAGTTTCCTGTCTCGGGTATGCGTAGATACGTTTCCCAGCGAATTGCAAAATAGTCATAAAGCCCTTGGGCAGCAAAGCTTGCGTCCGACTCGTTGATGCCGTCATTGTCAAACACCAGCACGGTGTTGTTGGTGTTGAAGTCGTTGTTGTCTTTCGGGAGCGTGTCGTTTGGCGTGAATGTGTAAGCAGTATGGATGAATTGGTTGGCCCCCTGCCCCAGGCTCAGCTGGGGTTTGTCATCGAACAGCCAGACCTGGCTGGTGGCGTTCCCACCAATGGCGTAAATGTTTTCGCTACCATCAGGGTGCAGCGCAGCTGTGATGGTGCGGGGGAACTTCCAGTCACTGTTGTCGTTGAAGTTAAAGGTGAGTACGACACTGTTGGTGTTGCGAACATACAGGCGCCCGTCGTCTCTCCACTCGCTGCGACCGCCGCTTACCGACACCGTGTAGTCGGTGTCGAAGATGGCAGTGCCCCCAAACGTGATCGGGATGTCGATCAGCGGGGTGCCGTTGCGGATATCAACATAGTCATCCGGCACAACCCAATCGAAGTTAATTGTCATCTTTGGCGCCACGCCGTTTTTGTGTCCATTTGCCGTACCGCTGGCCGTATCGCTGGCGTTCAGATCGGCAAACTCAGCCGTGAACTCAGCGCCGGCACGGCCCCATTCTGTTATATAACGGCGTTTATTGTCCGAGCCGCCGTCTGTATCATCCCAGTAGCCCGAGGTGTAGATCTGTAGGTAATCCTGGTTGTTGTTATTGTTGGGTTGGCCACTGTCCCAATTCGTATACATAAGATTGGTGCCATTCGAGCGGAATATCTGTCCTTGCTCCGGGCCTGTCTGCCATATCCATGTTCCCTCTGTGGCAGGAGGGTACCTTCCAGAATCTGTGCCACCAAGGAAGCCTGAGTTTGGAATCCTTTCACCATTGTATGAGTGATTAACGATGAAGTCATTTTCTTCTGCTGACGTAACCGTTGCCAGGTAGCCATACGTATCTAGCTTGTCAAGATAGACATTGGAGCGCGACAGGGCATCGCTCCAGCTGGCCGTTTCGTTGGTGAACAGGTAGTAGTGGCCGTTGCCCCAGAAGGGACGGGCATTGGAGGGGTGACACCCATGGGAATGGTCTGCTTATCTGTATCCCATTCTGGAGGGTTCGGTTATGGATGGCATCCCCCACCCCTCTCAAATGGGGGGGGCGGGTGGGGGACATCTGTCCCAATCCTTTCATCGGCTAACTTGGCTTCCGGATCACGCTACGCCGATGGCGTGTGGAGCGTATGCCCTAATCATTGCAATGGCTCTCTTTCAGTGATTCGAGCCGCTTGTTGGCTGGCTTTTCCGAGTATTGCGGTTTGCCGCTTCATCCCTCTGGAAGATCCTGCTTGCTTTGGTTCTGACCTGCTCTGACCACAGGCTTTTGTGTGCCCATGAAGGCCTGGGCTCTTATGGCCTTGCCAATCCTTTGATCACTGCCGAAATGCGGCTTTTTGCGCCGAGCTTACGGCGTACATCCTTCACATAGGTGCGGGCTGTTTGATGGCTAATGCCAAGTTTTACCGCGATCTCTTTGTCACGCATTCCTTGTCCGATCAATGCCAAAACTTCTACTTCCCTTGCGGTTAGCCTTGCCTTCCTTGTGGCGTGTTCTTCGGCGGGCTCTGATGTGCCACTGCGAATGGATTTGCTGCGGTAGCGGCGTTTGCGAGCTAGTTCTATGAAGCTTCGCACCAGCGGGTATTCGTCGTCTCCCAGGTCTTTTGTGGCGACCGCCACGTCAACCAGAGGATCTAGCGACAGCCATGTTGTCAGGTCTTCCCGCTCGCTGATGAGCACGAGGATCTGGATGTCCGCCACTGTTGCTCTGGCAATGATGCAGAGTGATATCACGCATCCTGATTCCAGCGGTGCCTCGCAGATTAGCAGTGAGGGCCGATGTTTTTTGATGTTTTCGACGGCCTCATCTTCGGTGGTTACGGCCGCGACCAGGCTTGCCGGTTTCGCGAGAACTTGTCCAATCAGGAGTAGGGTCAGGCGATTGCCCATCGCCACCACAGTGCGGACGGGGCGGCCTGTGCTCAGGATCCAGCTGAGGACCTGTCGTTGTCGACTCCGAAATGATTTAACGCGTTGTGTCAGATCCATGCTCGGTTGGTTCCTTTCTTGTTCCGCCTCGTGGGTGCTGCATTGATGTTTGACGCCATAGCCTCACATCTCTGCTGCCCAATATTCCTGATCCCGCTGCGCTGCGTCCGTGATGGTTTGCCCACAGTAACTCATTAGATCTCTGGCTCAGACTCATCGGCTGTGATCAACGTCACCGTGAGGCGGCTCTTGTGCTGGGCTTACTCCCTCAGGTCTCGTAGCAGCCTGCCTGTCTCTCACTTCTCTCGAGCAGCCCATACTTGAGCGCTTTATTGGGGCGTATGAAACCAGCTCCTGGGCATCTACCTGGTGATCCGACCAGGCTGTGGGCGCTACTTGATAACGCCGATGCCTTGATGTGTGTTCACCACCCCGGCCATGGATGCAACCGACTCTCGCTGAGTGGATGGCCCCAATTGTCTTGCTCTCGCAAGAATTGGCATTCGCTGATGTTGTTCCATGCCCCTCACTGGCCCACTGGACTCTTGCTGGACCCTGGTCGCTCGGTTTTCCACAGCACCTGGAGCGCGAGCTGGGGTTGGGCTAATCCCCCATGCGCATGAGCTGTCCTGTCTCAGCACTGTTGTGGTCATGTTGATGTTGTCCCCGTTCGGCGCCAATGGTCACTCGCTTGGCCCAGCGCTGGCTCCCAGGTGCCGCGCTCGCCTTGTTGGATCAGTGTCAGCGATGGGTACCACGCCCATTGGTTGTTACCCCCCCAGTAGCGCCATTCCGGGCGCGCTGGAACCAGCACCTGGCCTGGTTTCCCTAGCGCTCCCGCCAGGTGGGCCACGGTCTGGCGTGTGGTCAGCACCCCGTCGAGGCTTTGGATCAGGGCCAACGTGTCGTCCAGATCTGAGCCTGGGTGTCCGAGTCGATGCATACCGGCCCTGGTGCTGATTGTTGCCAGTGGCTCCCATCCTGCTGGCAGGTATTGGAGGTCCAGCCATTGCACACCCGGCCAATCTCCCAGGAGCTGAAGATCGGCGGGGCTGAGCGAGCGCACGCGACGTTCCGCCCCAGTCGAGCCACCCAGCCAGCCGATCCCTAGCCGGAGTCCGGCCGGCAATGTCGCCAACTGGTGTCTCCAGTGCTCCACGCGCTGGTGATCCGTTTGGAGGTAGCCCTCAGCTCCTGGTGCGGCCAGTCCCAGCTCCTGCCAGAACAGCATGGGCAGGCTGGCCATGCCGATCACCAGGGCGTCCTGTGGGCTGGCGCCTGGAGAGACCACCGCCACGGTGTTGGGCAGGCTGCGCTGCAGCAGGGGCGCGAGCCGAGGCGCTGGCTCGACGTGGAGGCTGCGGCAGGCGCAGGCCAGGTGTCGCAGGTAGCGGCAAGCCATCACCTGGTCGCCGATACCCTGCTCGCCCACCACCACCACGTCCTGCCCGACCAGACTGGCCAGCGAGGGGAGTGGTTGCGGAATTCCCCACCGGTTCAGGCGTGGATTGCTGCGTCGCCACTCGTAGTGGGGCCAGGCTTCAGCGCAGCGTTGCTGACTGAGAAGCGTCAACGCAAGGTTGAGGTGGGCTTCCGGTTGATGGGGCCGCTCTGCCAGTACCGACGTGTAGGCATGCTCGGCTTCTCGCCACTGGCTTGCCTGCACATGGGCGTCGGCTTTTGCCATCTGCCATCGCCAGTCCCGTTGGCCCGTGGGCCATCGCACCAGTTCTTCCAGGGCCTTGGCGGTTTGACCAAGGCGGCCCAGGGCTTCACAGCGCAATCGGATGGCTTCCCATGGGAGCAGTGTTTGCCCGCCTTGCTCCAGCTCCGCCACCAGCGCCAGCGCCTCTTCCCATTGCCCGGTGGCGCACTGCACTTCGGATGCCGCCAGCAGTGCGATTGGGGCATGGCCGCTCTGCTGCAGGGCCTCCTGGACGAGCTCCAGCCAGGTGTTTTCGGGGCCATGCCGGATCCTGCTGGCACAGACGGCCTGATTGAGGGTGATGCGCCAGTCGCTCCCGCCGTTGAGGCGCCAGGCTTCGGCGGCACTGATGGCAGCAGACCAATCAGCACACTGCATCGCTTTGCGCATGCGAGCGATGACAGGCGTTGGATCTGTTGGATCAGGGGAATTCTTCAAGCCACGACGTGAGGATGTACTTGTCACCGCTCAAGGGTGGGTTGCCCCGGTGGGTGTGGGTGAAGCCGGCCGGGAATATCACGAGTCTTCCCTGGCGTGGTTCGATCCGGCGGTGTAAATAGAGAAATTCGGTTTCGCCCCCGGCTTCAACTGTGTTGAGGTAGAGCATGGTGACCAACTTTCGAAATGGAACATCACCAGTGTTTTCAAAATGCCACTGATGAAAACCTTCGCCGGGCCGGGTGCGCTGAAACTTGCAATTCAGGTGAAAATAGCGACCCGCTTTCAGAATCGGATAGCGTTCAAAATAAAGTCTTAATGCTTGATCGCAGAGAGCGGAATAGCGCTGGTAGATCGGAGCGATTAGCCTGTCTTGATAAAAGCGAGGTGCCACTCGATTGAGAAGGGCCTGTCGATCCCGCACCTCTTCCCGCCCCTCCTGTCGCTCCACGATCAGCCCGTTGTTTTCCAGGTAGGCGAAGAACTGCTCCAGCGGCTCGGGCTGGTGGTTGGTCTCGAAGCAGCCGATGAAGTCGTCGCCGATGCTGTGCTCGAGGATCGCCGGTTCGCGCACTTGAGCCCATCGTGGGTGGATCCAGGCTAAGGGGCTGGCCGGCTGCGTTTTGTCTGTAGATCGAGCCGGGCGATGGGGCCGGCTCCCGGCTCGAGTGGCTTGCCCATCCTCAGGTGCAGAAGCTGCTGCCCAGCCCCAGGGCTCAGGGGCACCGAAGGGGATGTCCACGGCGTCGAGGACGCGGCGACTGCCCATGGAGATGGCGCCATCGGTGCCGAAGAGATCGGTGCCAGAGAGATCGGCGTTGAACGGTGCTGTGTTACCCAGCTTCTCAGCGCGCCAGCTCTCGCTCGATGGCGGCGGGGATGGCGTCGAAGGCGCCGCGCTGCCAGCGGGGGCTCCAGATCTCACAGCCCGCGGCCACGGCGTCCGCCCGCTCAGGCCTGGGCTGGCGGTAGCGGGGGCCATCCACGGCCGCGAAGGTCCAGCTCCACCAGCCACTGGGATACATCGGCACCCAGCCGTAGAGCGGGTCGGCGTGGCCGAACACCGAGCGGATCAGGCGCACCGTGTCCAGGTGCACCTGGCGGAATGCCTCGGGCGACTCGCTCTGGCTGGCAAACACGCCGCCCGGCCTGAGGATGCGGCGGCAGTGCTCGAAGAAGGCCCGGTTGAACAGCCCCTCGGCCGGGCCGGCCGGGTCGGAGCCGTCCACGATCACCACGTCGTAGCTGCTGTCCGGGGCGTTGGCGGCCCAGGCGATGCCGTCGCCCACGGTGAGCTGGAAGCGGGGGTCGCTCCAGCAGCCCCCGCCGATCGAGGCCAGATACTGCTGGCTCCACTCCACCACCAGGCCGTCGATCTCCACCATGTCGAGGTGCTGCACGCCGGCGTGGCGCAGGCACTCGCGGGCGGTGCCGCCGTCGCCGCCGCCGATCACCAGCACCCGCTCGATGCTCCCGGCGCCGCAGAGGGCGGGATGCACCAGGGCCTCGTGGTACTGCCGCTCCTGGCGCTCGGCGGTCATCCAGCAGCCGTCGAGCAGCAGGCCCTTGCCGTAGCGCTCGCTCTCGATGATCGTGACGCGCTGGAACGGCGACTGCCGCTCGGCGATCACCCGGCCTTCCAGCCCGTAGCGCACGCCATCGAACACCTCATCGATCCAGACCTTGCCTGCGGAACAGTCCATGCCTGCGGAACAGCTGGTTCCAGCCTTGCGCATCGCTCGTGTGCCCTCCGCCACCCAGACTGAGGCCAGCTGTGGCGCGAACCGAGGAGGGGCAGGCATGGCGGGCCCACGACCGGGTGCCGATCTGCAGATCAACCCCGGGCTGCTGATCCCGGCGGTGGAGCTGATCTGGCGTTTCTCGCGCAGTTCCGGCCCCGGCGGCCAGAACGTGAACCGCACCGACTCGCGGGTGGAGCTGGTGTGGGATCTGGCCGCCAGCGGTGTGCTGCCGCCACTGCTGCGCGCCCGGGCCCTGCGGCGGCTGGAGGGGCGGCTGGTGGAGGGGTGTGTGGTGATTGCCGCCAGCGAACACCGCTCCCAGTGGCAGAACCGGGTGGCGGCCCAGCGGCGCCTGGCGGAGCTGCTGCAGGACGCGATCCAGCCGCCGCCGCCGCCGCGGCGTGCCACCCGGCCCACGCGGGGCTCGGTGGAACGGCGCCTGGCGGCCAAGCAGCGGCGCGGCGCCATCAAAGGCCGGCGGCAGGGACGGATTCAGCTGCCCGAGGACTGAACCGGGGCCCGGGCCGGGGCGGGTTGCGGGGCTGGAGTCGTGGCAGCGTTGAGGATTCTGTACGGGCTGTACAGAATGCAGGACAGGGCCTGGGGCTCACGGCGGAGGGAAGGGGCCCGAGCCCTCCGTCCTGATCTGGGCCTTGGCCTCGCGCCACAGGCCCTCGAGTTCCTCGATGCTGCGGCCCTGGAGGTCGCCGCCGAGGGCGGCCTCCACCCGCGAGAAGCGGTCGAGGAAGCGGCGGTTGGTGCCGGCCAGGCCCGCCTCCGGGTCGAGGCCGCACCAGCGGGCCACGTTCACCAGCGTGAACAGCAGATCGCCCAGCTCTGCCTGGGCGTGGCTGGGATCGCCACTGGCCTGGGCCTCGGCCACCGCCTCCTTGAGCTCGTCGAGCTCCTCGTGCACCTTGGCCCACACCCCGTCGATGGCGTCCCACTCGAAACCGGCCGCGGCGGCCTGGCGGGAGATGGTCATGGCGGCGGCCAGGGCCGGCTGGCCGCGCACCTTGCTTGCCAGCCGGTCGCTGAGGGGGCTGGCGCTGGCCGGGACCGCCGCGCCGCCCGCAGCGGCCTGGCGTTGTTGCTGTTCCTCGGCCTTGATCGCCTCCCAGCTGCGGCGCACGGCGGCACTGTCGGCCGCCTCGGCGTCGGCGAACACGTGGGGGTGGCGGCGCACCAGCTTGGCGCTGATTCCCCGGGCGATCTGTTCCAGGTTGAAGCGCCCTGCCTCACTGGCGATCTGGGCGTGCAGCACCACCTGCAGCAGCAGGTCGCCCAGTTCTTCGGCCAGGTGGCGGTCGTCGCCATGGCGGATGGCATCGGCCACCTCGTGGGCCTCCTCCAGCACGTAGGGCACCAGGGAGGCGTGGGTCTGCTCCAGATCCCAGGGGCAGCCCCCCTCGGGGTCGCGCAGCCGGGCCACCACCGCCACCAGCTCCGCCAGGGCGGCCTGGGTTGCGCCAGCGGGGGCTTCGGGGTGCATCGGGCGTGCGGGCGGGGCGCCCACCTTCTCACGGTTGCGGGCGCCCACGCTGCAGTCCGTCACGCCCCGCCGTTCCGGGCTGGCCCCCAGGGGCGGGCCAGCGGCTCGCCGATGAACACCCCCTGGCCCGGCATGGCCACGCTGCGCCAGTAGGCCTCGATCAGGGTGTCGCCGCGGCGGTAGTAGGTGAGCAGCAGCCCGGGGCTGGGGAACTTGGCGAGGAAGTTGCAGGGCTCCACCACCGTGCCGTAGCTGCCGGTGGCGCCCGCCTCCAGCCAGCGCAGGGCGCTCATCTGGCCCGCTGGGGTGGGTTCGGCCGTGAGTTCGCCGCCGAAGGAGGTGAGATGGTCGGCCACCGCGCCGGGGCGGAAGCGGTTGCTGGTGATCCCTTCCACCCGCACCAGCCCGGTGAACAGGGCGATCACGTCGTCGGCGCCCTCCAGCCGGTCGCGGCGCAGCACCTCCACCTGGAGCCGGGGTGCCAGCTGGCGCTGCACGCTGCCGTAGAGCACCGCCCGCACGTTGCGGGCGGGATCGCTGGTGCTGAGCAGATAGGCCGTGCCCGGCGGAGCGGTGCCATCGGCCGCCAGGCCCCGCAGGATCAGCCGCCGCACCTGCTCGGTATCCACGCCGGCCAGCAGCATGCTGGGGCGCATGCCCAGCTCATCCCAGGGGCGGCGGACGCCGCCGCGGCCGTAGTAGGGACTGGGGCGGCTGAGGCGGCAGCCCTGGGCGCACCAGCGCCGATCCACCCCCAGGCTGAGGGCGCTGGTGATCGACTGGCAGCCCACCCGCCAGGGGGCGGTCCAGGCGATGGCGTAGGCCTGCACGTGGGCCGGGGTCTGGCGCAGGATCTCCCCCCTCAGGCGCGCGAAGGTGCCCGGATCGAGGTTGGGGCTGCCCGGGCGGAAGCGCACGCGGATCAGCTGGCGGGCGGGAATGCCCCGGGCGCGCTGGTAGAAGCGGCCGATTGCGGTGCTCTGCGGATCCTCCTCGTTCACCACCACGGCCACTTCGGCCGGACCGAGGCCCGCCCCGCTGGCCGGCAGGGGCCTGGGTTCGCCTGCGCTGGGGCGATAGCGGGGCGAGCCGGCCGCCAGCAGCAGGGCCAGGCCGGCCAGCCAGAGGGCCCGCCGGCCTGGCCGCGGTGTGGATGGGCCGAAGGGTGACAAGGCGCTCAAGCCCCGGGGCTGGCGACACCTCCTGCAGCCTATGGACGGCGCCCGCGTCTGCGGGTTCGTCTGGGGGTTCGTCGGTGGGTTCGTCGGCGGGTTCGTCGGTGGCGCAGGAGCCAGCGCAGGGGGCGCGGCAGGCGGGGCATCGGGTCGCCGTCCTGGATCAGATGCAGCCAGCTGCTCGCCTCCACGCCCGCCAGGGCACTGATCAGCAGGGGCCGGTGCTGCTGCCACACCCCGGGGAGGTTCGCCCGCAACCAGGCCAGGGCGGGCAGCCCCAGGCCCTGCAGGGCCGCAGCCGCCAGCAGGGCGATGCCGGCCAGGTAGGCCAGGCGCCCCGCGCTGCCCAGCAACGGGCTGTGGGACAGCAGGGACCGATGGGAGAGACAGTGCCGGTAGGGCCACCACAGCAGCCGCAGGGCACCCCAGCGGTGGGTGCAGTTGGAGCGGGTGTCGAGGTCGGGGGAGAGCAGCAGGCCGCCCAGCAGGAAGCCGGCGCCGGCGCAGCCCACACCGGCGCTCCCCAGCCAGGGACCCCAGAGCAGGCCGAAGGGCAGGGCCAGCAGCCAGGTGGCGCGGTCGTGGTCGCGGCCGCTGGCCATGGCTCAGGGCCGCCCCGGCGGCGGCAGCTGGCGCAGACGCCGGCCACTGCCATCGCCGGGCCGCCAGCGGTGGTTGATCCAGTAGTACTGCTCCGGGTAGGCCTGGATCCAGGGCTCCTGCCAGCTGCAGAGGGCCTGGGCCTGCCGCTGCAGCCCCTCAGGCCCGGGCGCGGGCGTCAGGGGATCGCCACAGATCAGCCGGAAGCGGCCGTCGTTCTCACGCACATGGGCCACGGGAAACAGGGGGGCCCCCGTGCGCTGGGAGAGGCGCATCGGGCCGGACTGGAGATACGTCTCCACGCCCAGCCAGTCCACGGTGAGGCGATGCCTGTTGCTGCGCAGATCGGTCATCACCACCAGCACGCCGCCCCGGTGCAGCCAGCTGAGGATGGCGCGGTGGTCGAACTTGGAAATCCAGTGGCAGCGGCTGTTGGCGCTGCGGGCGGCGTTGAGCAGCCGGTCGGATTCCGGGTTGTGGGCGGGCATGTAAATCACGGCCAGCTGGTCGAGGTGCTCACTCAGCCAGCGGAGCCCCAGATCCCAGCAGCCGAGGTGCAGGGAGCCCACGATCACCCCCTGGCCCGCGGGCCGCTGCAGCAGCCTGCTCAATCCGTTCCCCTCCACCTGGATGCGGCCCGGATCGACCGGCTCGATGATGGATTCCAGGCAGGAGAGAAAGAACTGCTCCACCGACCGGTGTGCCAGCTGCTGCCGCTGCACCGGCCCCAGCCCGGGGCCGTAGACCCGCTCCAGGTTGGCGCAGGCCGTGTTGAGGCGGCGGGCCAGCAGGGGCCCGCCCAGGCCCAGGCTGAGCCGGATCGCCCGCCGCATCGTGGCGTGCCTCCTGCCCCGCATCAGCGCCAGCAGCAGGCGCACGCCCCACGCTTCCAGCCGCCAGCGCAACCGGAGCCAGAGCGGCACGATCGGCTGGGGCGGCTGCGGTAGCGTCCTGGTCACGCGCGATTAGCTCAGCGGTAGAGCGCCTGCCTTACAAGCAGGATGTCGCTGGTTCGAACCCGGCATCGCGCATTGCAGGCGGAGCCTGAACCATTCGCCGAAAGCCTCGCATGGAAGCCATCGGCGCCCAGGTGCATCAGATCGCCGCCGAGACGTTCCTGTTTGCCCTACCGCAGGTCTGCGTGCAGCTGGACGAGGACCTGGGCCGGCAGGTCGCCTGATCGGGCGGTTCAGGTGCCGGAGCTGGCCCCGCTGCTCTGCTGCACCGGCAGGGGCACCGGTCCGCTGCCGCAGAGGCCGGTGCGCACGGAGCAGCGTCCATGCGGCATCAGGCCCAGCTCGATCAATCCGGCCTCCAGCACCCGGGCGGCGATCCGCTCAGCCGGCAGCCCCTCGGTGCCGGCCTGATGCTCAAGGACGTCGAGCAGCGCCGCCGGCAACTGCCACTGCACAGACCTGAGATCAGAGGTTTCCATCACTGCTGCTGAGTTCACGTGCGGTGTTGTGGATGATCGATCTGGCGATGGGGGTAAGGGCTGATGTCAGCCGCGGGTTGTGGTTTGCGCCATCAGCGCCGGATCACGCTTGAGGTGGAGATAGAGCTGTTCCGGATCGCGGTACTGCCGCGGGAGGGAGCGGTGCAGCAGATCCAGCCGCTGCCAGCAGACGGTGCGGCGTGCCTGGTTGAGGGTTACCCCATCGCGCACCAGGATGCGCATGGCCTTGCAACAGAGGGGGTACTGGCCTTCCAGTTCCCCCACACTCAGGGCACCATCGCTCATCCGCTCGCCGCAATGGGGAGATAACGACCATCCAACGATTGACGGGTCCCCGTGCTGGCAAACAGCACACAAGCCTTCACGGGGAAAGACGAGATGGCTCCCCCGTGGATTGCGGCGATGGTCTGTGTCCGCTCACACAAAAACGCCTTGGGCGTCCCGGAACCCGGGTCCCGCCCGCCGCCAACCCTCACTGTGGCCCACAAAAGGGGGCGAGAGCGTGATCCCGATCGATCCCAGTCCATCCCCATCCGCTGACAGAAAGTCGGCTGCAGGCTCAGATCAGGCGAACATTCAATGAGTATTTCTGCGCTGCCATGGGTTCAACCGCCGCCAATTCCCTGCTGTCCCTGGCCGGCCGCACCATGGCCCAGTTGCGCGAGTTGGCCCGCAACACGCCGCTCGCCGGCGTCTACAGCCGCCTCAGCCGCTCGCAGTTGATCGATGCCCTGCAACAGGTGCTCCCCGAACAGAGTCCAGCCGTTGAGGATCAGGCACCTGTGGCTGTGGTTGCAAGCGCTACAGATGGTGGCAGCGAGGTGACGTTTCTGCCCCGGGATCCCCAGTGGGCCTATGTGTTCTGGGAGCTGGGCAGCGCCGATCAGCAGCGCGCCGCCGCCGCCGGTGCCAGTCAGCTCTGCCTGCGGGTGAGTGATGTGACCGGGCTGCAAGCCGGCGCCAGCCATCCCCACGCCCTCCAGGAAGTGGAGGTCGATGCCCACAGCAGCGAGTGGTATCTGGCCCTGCCGCTGAGCGATCGCGACTACCGCGTGGAACTGGGCTATCGCCTGCCCTCCGGTGGCTGGCTGCATCTGGCCTTCTCCTCGGTGGCGCGGATGCCGGCCAGCGGCCCGAGCGACGTGGTGGCCGATCTGTTCGTGCCCTTCTCCCTCGACGTGCTGCCCCAGGTGCTGGCCACCATGGCGCCAACCCAGGGCGGTAGCGGTGTGGAGCACGAGCGGATGTACCGCCAGGCCATCGCGGCCAGTCCGCGCCGCCTGCGCCTGGGTTCGGAGGTGTGGCACGAGCAGGGGGAGGCGGATCAGCTGGGGGATCTGGCGCTGGGTTCGGCGTCCGGGGCGGGGCTGTGGGCCAGTGGCCGCAGCGAATCGGGCCGTGGCCTGGCCCAGCCCCGCTCCTTCTGGCTGGTGGCCGATGCCGAACTGATCGTGTACGGGGCCACCGAGCCCAGTGCCAGCCTGTTCATCGGTGATCAGCAGGTGCCGCTGAACAGCGATGGCACCTTCCGGGTGCAGGTGCCCTTCCGCGACGGCCAGCAGGAGTACCCGATCCGGGCGGTGGCCGCCGATGGGGAGCAGGAGCGTTCGATCCGGCTGGAGTTCCAGCGCAGCACGCCTGAGGCGCGGGTGAACAGCAAACAAGAGGCGCTGCTGGAGTGGTTCTGAGCTGAACGGATGGCTCAGCCCCTCCAGTTCAGCTGAGGCTGCGGCCAAGCAACAGATCCCGCGCGCCATTCACCAGTTGCATGGTGTGATGTTCACCGCCGCGGTCGGGATGGTGTTCAGCGGCGCAACGTTTCCAGGCCTGGTTGACCTCGGCTTCTGTCAGCCGGCCGGACCGCGGCAGATGCAGTCGCTGGCGAGCGAGGACCGCATCGAGGTCGGGGTGCTTGCCCATCGGTGCCCAGTCGTCCTTGCTCAGCTTCTGGCTGCGCTTGGTGCTGCTGGTCTTGCGCTTGCTGGCTCTGGCCGCTTTGCCCCCGCCAAAGCCCTTTTGCCCACTGCCCGCCTGCTGGCGAGGCTCTGCTGGCTGGGGGCTGCTGGTGACCAGCAGGGCGGTTGGCCGCTCAAGGGTGGACTGGGGCATCAAGTGCTCTCTCTAGTCTCCAGCATGGAGGAGCGGCTTCCCCGCCTCGCGCTGGGGGAGCTTGTTGAGCAGGCTCGCGCCCGGTGGTAGCCCTCGCATCCCAGTGGATGGACGATGGTGGCGATCGATTGCAGTCCACCATGGCCGTTCATGCAGGGCTTTTGTGGGCTGAGTGACCAGTTGCTGGAGCCCAAGATGTCTCCCGATCTCTATGCAGGACGCGCATCATTCCTGTATGGCCAGGCCCCACGCGCGCAATCCTGACCGTTAGAGTAGCTTTGCTCCTGCGCTGGGGGAGACAGCCGTGACAAGAGAATTCCCAGTATAAAGTGTTGCCCCGTGCCTAGGGTCGGCAGCGTATCTGCTGAATGCGGTAATCGGCTGCGATTGCTACTGTCATATCACTGCCGGGGAGGCGTTGGGGGTCGTGACTGAACAGCTTCTGCAGTAGACCCACGGCACCGCAGAAGTGAAGGTATTGGCCGGTCTTGGCTGTTTTGTTGATCAATGCAGCTCAACGCCAGGCAGGCTCTGTGCGGCTCCTTCGCTGATGCAGATCATTGAGATCATCGATGATCTTGGCTTCAGCGATTTAACGGTGGAGCTTCTGATTCGAGCTCGCCATCATCTCGGTTGCACGGGTTGGACCTGGCAGGGATCCATCGGGCTCTTCCGGGATCATCACTACATCCTCTCCCTGATCACACTAATCGACGGACACATTCTTCAAGCGTTGTCGCAAGGTCATCAAGGATCACCAGGACTATCACCATCCCAGGCCAGCAGCCCTATGGGCGCTTCCACCAGCTCCGCCCAGCGAGCCACATTTCCTGGCGCTGCCAATCTCCCAGGGCCTGCTCCGACCCATGACCAGGCTCTTGAAATCGTGCGAGTCCACGGCTGGCTCCCTGTTCGACATCCTGGACACCACGCCTCTGCAGTTGGCTCTGAGGGGCCTGAACTGCAGCCATCCAGACCCATCCAGCAAGGGTTGTCTCGGCTGATGCCGGGAGGCATTCGCCAGTGCCTTCGCGGAAGCCCTCGGCTCGGCATTGCCCATCCAGAACAACGCAGCTACAGGCCGCGTCGCCGGCCAATGGCCTGGAAGCCGGCGATGTAGATGGCGCAGAGGGCGAGGATCCGAAAGCTGTTGCGCACCACCACGAAGCGGCTCTGGCCCTGCTGGCCGCCGATTGTGCGGGCGAGTTGCTGTTGTTCGCGTTCCAGCTGCTCAAGCAGCAGCTGCCGTTGCTGTTCGGGGTCGCGGATGTCCGGGGGGATGCCTGGGGCACCGGCGGCACGCAGCCGCTGCCAGTCGCGTTGGATGGCGGCCGCTGGTGCCTGGCGGAGGGTCTGTTCCCCCTGGCTGAGGCGCTGATTGAGCTGGCCGGAGCGCGCCTGGTTCTGCTGATCCAGCGTGCTGATGCTGCCGAACAGCAGCGGGATCTGCCAGACGGCCAGCAGGCCAAGGCTGATCACTCCCGATCGGCAGAGCAGCAGCGCCCAGTCTTTCTGCCTGGCCAGGGCCAGGGCCTCCTGGCGCTCGCTGCGGGGATCCGGCTCCGGTTGCAGCAGGGTGGCCAGCCGCAGCAGGGCCACAGCCAGCAGGGGGAAGGAGGCCGTATCCACGATGCGGCCGGAGAGTTGGCTTGCCCAGGCCAGCGAGCGTGGCTGGAAGGGCACCATGGCCGTGATCACCAACACCAGGAAGGCCAGGAGCAAGGTGCGTCCGCAGGCGCGGGCGAGCAGCGGCACCCTGGGGTTGAGCGCCGCAGGCAGTGGGGCTTGGGATGGCATGAAGGAAGGGTGGCAAGGAACGCAGCGGGGCCACGAAAAAGCCCCGCCGAGGCGGGGCTGGGGACCAGAGCTGAACCGGCTTCAGGCCTGGGTCCGTGTGCCGGGCTGGCTGGTGGAGATGCGGCGGCGCAGGCGGCGGCTGTAGCCGAAGGCGGCACCCACACCCAGCACCGGCAGGGGGCCGGGCACGTCCACCGTGAGGCTCCAGCTGTTGATGCTCAATGGGTCCAGCTCAAACGAGTCGGAGAAGAGCAGGGTCCAGACGCCATTGCCATCCTCACCATTGAAGGCACTCAACGGGGAAGTGGGCAGGAATGTGCCGGAGATGAGCAGGTCTCCGGTCAACCCGGCTGACGCCCCGTCGTCAAAGGTCCAGGTCGCCGTGGCTCCCGGTTCTTGACCATCGAGGGTGAAGGGAACGGTGAGGTCAACGGAGGTGCCCAGGGGGCTTTGCAGTGTGAGACCTATTTCATCATTATAACTAAAGTCAGTTCCTTCGCAGACGCCCGTTGAACTGATCGGATCGTCACACTTGGTGAGACTGATGGTGGTGGTGACTTTGGCGATCGTCGAGCCAGCCAGGAGCCCTGAGATCGTCAGGGTGGTGCTGTTGGTGTTCCCATCAGCGATGAGCACGGGGTTGTAGGTTTCAGCAGCCGTGGCGGTGATTGCTGCCGCTTCAGCGGCCGTTGGACCCAGCAGGGGCAGGAGCAGTCCAGCCGAGAGGCTGGCTGCAAGGGTCAGGAGTGCAGGGGCCTTGCGAGGGGCGCTGGATGGGGGGGTGATCACGGCCTAAGTAAGAGTGGGTAAAGGTTGTTCTGTGGATTCAGTATTGATTTCATAGCAGGTGGAGCCCGATGTCTATGTAGTCCGTTTAACCTTTGTCAGTATTCCTGCATGGGGCTCGCCGGTCCCGTTGGCGCTGGCATCAGGCGTGCACCTCCAGCTGAAGGAGTTGGGCCGCCTGGTTGAGCCGGCGGTCGTCACTGGCGAAGATCACGGTCTGTCCGGCATTCACGTGCAGTTCATGGGCGGCGGCGAGCTGCACATTGTCGTAGCCCCGCAGGGCAAACGCGTCGGCAAAGTGCCCTGCCGTCTCCACCACATGCTGGGAGACCTCGATGATGAGGAAGGATGGCCAGGCTTGGATCAGGTGCCGCCGGGCCTGTTCAAGATCCTCGCCGCTGATCGGGTCTTCCCTCTGGCGGCGCGCCAGAGCGGCCATCGCTTCTGCCCAACAGATCCGGCACACCCCGATGGCTTCCGCCTTGGAACTGATCTGCAGCAGCTGATCGGTCTGCTCTTCGTGGACCAGCAGTTTCATCAAGGCACTGGTGTCACAGAACAGGATCACCAGGTCAACCCCGATCGTCGATCACGATCTCACCCAGGCGTTCCTTTCCCGCGCACACGCACGGGAGCCGGAAGGGTGGGCTTCTGGCCACTCCAGCTGATGAGCCCGGCAGTCAGCGCCTCCTGGAGTGGGCTGGTTGAGGCCTGCTCCTGGGTCTTCACGCCCGTGATGCGGGCAATGGCCTTGCGGTGGGAGCTGACCTCCACCACCTCGCCGGCCTGCACCCGGCCCAGCCATGCGGAGAGGTGGGTCTTGAGATCGCGCACCGATACCCGGTTTGCGGCTCCATCACTTGAAAAGCCATCACTTGAAAAGCCATCACTTGCGACTAGATCTGGCTCGCATTCTTCGTCATTTGCGACTACTTTAGTCGCCTGCCTCGGCGGGTTGGCCATAAGCTCTGCTCCCAGGCAGTTGCATCCCTTGGCCGACCCCTCCACCGCCTCCAGCAGAGAACCAGCCGAGCAGGACGCCTTCCGCTACGAGCCCGTGGAGCGCTTCGGCGAGGGGCTCACCACCCGCCGTCCCTGGAACACCGCGGCGCTGGCGGGGGTGGAGCGGTTGAACGGGCGGGTGGCGATGCTGGGCTTCGCCGCGGCCGTGATCGGTGAGTGGCTCACCGGCCACGGGCCGGCCGGCCAGGTGCTGGCGCTGCTGCGCTGGTATCTGGGCTGACCGCAATGCGGGCCCGCGTTTCGCAGGCCGCCTGTTTGCTGGCCATGGTTTGGGGGTGGTTGGCTGAGTCCGGTGTGACGTCCCCCTTCGTGCGCTCCGCCTCGGCCGCTCCCGATCCCTCCGCCCAGGCCGCCCCCCCCCTGGTGCTGGTGCACGGGCTGCTGGACACTCCCGCCGTGTTCAACGGCCTCAAGCGGGAGCTGGCTGGCCGGCGCCAGCCCCTGCTGATCCCGGCCCTGCCGTTGCGCCTCGGCCGCACGCCCGCCCTGGAGGCGGCGGAGCTGCTGGGCGGCCACATCGAAGCGGCCTTCGGCTGTGAGCAACCCATCGACCTGCTGGGGTTCTCGATGGGCGGTGTGATCGCCCGCGCCTGGCTGCAGTTGCTGGGGGGGCTGGGCCGGACCCGCCGCTTCTTCAGTGTGGGCAGTCCCCAGCAGGGCACCCTCACCGCCCGGCCCTGGCCGTCGCGGCTGTTCAGCGGCATCGCCGATCTGCGCAATGGCAGCCCCCTGCTGGAGCGGCTCAACGGCGACCTGGATGGGCTGCGGCGGATCCAGTGCCACAGCTTCTATTCCGCGATTGATCTGGCGGTGCTGCCCGGTTGGCGCGCCGTGCTGCCGGTGGGGGCCCGCACGATGTTGCCGGTGCTCACCCATCCCCAGCTGCTGCGCGATCGGGCCGCCATTGCCCCGCTGGTGCGGGAATTGCTGCGGCCCTGAGCCCTGTTGGGGCGGTCTGCCTAGCCTGGCCTGATCCAGTGGAATGCCGCCGCCGATGGGTTGGCTTGAGATCTCCCTGCTGGTGCGCTGGCTGCTGGGCTGGGCCCTGGGGCTGCGGTTGCCCCTGCTGCCGGCGGGTGTCCCCGGCGGCCTGCCCGCCTGCAGCGTGCTGATCCCCGCCCGCAACGAGGCCGCCACGTTGCCCCGTCTGCTCGCGGCCCTGGGCCGGCAACGCCTGCGGCCCCTGGAGGTGATCGTGATCGATGACCACTCCAGCGATGGCACCGCCGCCATCGCCCGCCAGGCGGCCGGGACGCTGCCGCTGCGGGTGATCCAACCGCCGCCCCTCCCCCCCGGCTGGTGCGGCAAGACCTGGGCCCTGCACCATGGCGTGCGGGCCAGCAGTGGCGAGCTGCTGGTGTTCCTCGATGCCGACACCGAGCCAGGGCCGGAGTGCCTCGAGCGGTTGCTGGCCCAGCAGCAGCAGCTGGGTGGGCTGGTGTCGGTGCAGCCGTACCACCGCACCGAACAGCCCTATGAGCAGCTCTCGGTGCTGTTCAACCTGGTGGGGCTGATGGCGGTGCCGCTTGGTCCCCGCTGTGGCGTGGCCTTCGGGCCGGTGCTGGCGACCAGCCGCGCCGACTACCAGCGGGCCGGTGGCCATGCCGCCGTGGCCGGCAAGGTGGTGGAGGACTGGTTTCTGGCCCATTGCTACGAACAGGCCGGGCTGCCGGTGAGTGCCTTCATCGGGTACGGCCAGATCGCCTATCGCATGTACCCCGGGGGCCTGGGCGACATGGTGATCGGCTTTGACAAGAACTTCGCCACCGCCGCCGCTGAGGTGCGCTGGCCCTGGATGCTGGCCGTGCTGTTGTGGCTGTCGGGGCTGTTCTGGGCCGCCTGGTGTCTGCCGGCCGCCCTGCTGGGCTGGCCGCTGATGGGCAGTCCCCATCCGCTGCCCCACGCCCTGGTGTACGGCGCCTATGCCCTGCAGCTGCTGCTGCTCACCCGGCGGGTGGGTGGCTTCAGCTGGATCAATCTGCTGTTTCCCCTGCCGGTGCTCTTTTTCCTGGGGGTGTTCCTGCTGGCGATCCTCAACCTGGAGCGCGGCCAGGTGCGCTGGAAGGGCCGCAGCGTCAGCACCCGTTGATGTGCGCCGCCGTCCTGCCAGCTGGAGCCCCGGATCCCGGCTGGCTGGTGCTCAGTTCGGCGGCCTTCTGGCTGCTGGCCTCCCTGCTGGTGGGGGGCCTGGCCAACCGGCTGCCGCAGCGCTGGCTCCAGGGATCGCCGGCCCCTGCTCAGGTTTCTGGGCCGGGCCTGGGGATCCGCCGCTGGAAGCGCTGGATCCCCGATGCCGGCGGCGCCCTGCCCGGCGGGGTGGCCAAGGCCAGCCTGGTGCGGCGCGATCGCCGGGCCCTGGAGCGGCTGGTGGTCGAGACCCGCCGGGCGGAGCTGGTGCATGCGCTGCTCTGGCCGGCGGGGCTGCTCACCGCATTGTGGTTGCCGCCGCCGGCCGTGCTGGTGAACCTGGTTTTTGCCACGCTGTTCAACCTGCCCTGTCTGCTGCTGCAGCGCCACAACCGCCAGCGGCTGCAGTGCTGCCTGGCGCGGATCGACCGCCGCGCCCTCAGCCGCCGATGAAGGCGGCCTCCAGCTCCAGGTCCACGGCCTGGCCGGGGTCGTCGGCGTGGCGGGCCAGCACCAGGCGATGGCGGCCCGCCTCCAGCACGAAGCCATCGCGGGCTGCGTCGAAGCAGGCCAGCCGCCGCGCGGGGATCAGCAGGCTCAGCTGGCGTTCCTCGCCGGGCTGCAGCTCCAGCCGCTGGAAGGCCACCAACGTGCGCGGCGGCCGTTCCATCAGCCGGCCCGGCGGCTCCAGGTACACCTGCACCACCTCGGCGGCAGCCATGGGCCCGGCGTTGGTCACCGCCAGCGTGAGCCCCACCCCGGCGGGCCCCTCGCCACCCCCGGACAGCTGTTGCACGGGCCCGGCGCGCAGCGCGAAGCGGCTATAGGAGAGGCCGAAACCGAAGGGCCAGGCGGCGGTGTGGCCGCAGCGTTGCAGGCGGCGGTAGCCGTGCCAGAGGTTGTAGGTGACCACAGGCGCCCGGGGCTGGAACGGGGGCAGCTCTGCTTCCGAGGTAGGGATTGCAAAGGGCAGCCGCCCCGAGGGCGAGATGGCGCCGAACAGCACCTCAGCCAGGGCGTGGCCGCCCTGCTCCCCCGGATACCAGAGCAGCAGCAGGCCCGGCACCAGCTGGTGCCAGGGGTGGCTGAGGATGGCGCCACCGCCCATCAGCACCACCACGGTGCGCCGGTTGGCGGCGGCCACGGCCCGGATCAGCTGCAGCTGGGCGGCGGGCAGGTGCAGATCGGTGCGATCGCCGGCGGCGAAGTCGCCCCGTAATGGCGGCGAGGCGTGGCTGGTGAGCCAGGCGATCAGGCCGGTGAAGCGTCGCCACAGCGGCCGCAGCCGCGGCCACACCGGCAGCGGCAGCAGCCAGAGCGGCGGCGGGATCTGGGCCAGCACCGGCGCGATGTCACCGGGGTGGATGTGCTCGCCCTCCAGCTGCCAGTCCAGCCCCACCACCACCACGGCCGCCTCGCAGCCGGCGGCCAGGGCGGCGGCGGCGCTGGGGTCGCGGCCGTCGTGGTGGCGGATCGGCAGGTGGGGCCGGGCCTCGTGCAGTCCCTGCAGCGGTGTCACCACCGCCCCGGCAGGGGGCCGGGTGTCGGAGGAGCCGCGATCGCCCAGGTTCACCGCCGCCGCCAGCGGGCCGATCAGCGCCAGCGACGCCAGATCGCCCAGCGGCAGCACCGGCGGGCCGCCGCCCTGCAGGGGGTCGTTGCGCAGCAGCACGATCGCCTGCCGCGCCGCCTCCCGGGCCAGGGCCCGGTGCTCCGGGCAGCGGCGCAGGGCGCGCGGGTAGGCCCCGGCCGGCAGCCGCAGCTGCTGCCTGAGCTGGCGCAGCACGGCGTCGTCGAGGCGGGCCTGGGGCAGCGCTCCGCTGGCCAGGGCCGCGGCGGCCCTCTCTGGCAGGGTGAGCGGGAAGGGCATCTCCAGGTCCTGGCCCGCCAGCAGGGCGGCCAGGCCATCGCGCAGCCCGAAGATGAAGTCGCTCACCACCAGGCCCGTGAAGCCCCAGCGCCGTTTGAGGATGCCGGTGAGCAGCTCGGGGTGCTCGCCGCACCAGATCCCGTTCACCCGGTTGTAGGCGCTCATCACCGAGCCGGCGCCGGCCTCCACGCAGTCGCGGAACTGGGGCAGGTAGAGCTCGTGCAGCACCCGCGGGCTGGCCCGCACATCCACCAGAAAGCGGGAGCTGTCGATCGAGTTGAGGGCGAAGTGCTTGACGCAGGCGATGGCGTGGCGTTCGATGCCGCGGCAGCAGGCCGCCCCCAGGGCACCCACGTGCAGGGGGTCTTCGCCGTAGGTCTCCTGGGCCCGGCCCCAGCCGGGGTGGCGCAGCAGGTTCACGCACACCGCCGCCAGCCAGTTGGCGCCGAAGCTGCGGGCCTCGCGGGCGATCGCCGCGCCGATGCGCTCCTCCAGCTCCGGATTCCAGCTGGCGCCGCGGGCGATCGGCACCGGGAAGGTGGTGGCGCCGCCCACCAGCACCACGCCCCGGGGCCCATCCACAAACTGCAGGCCTGGCAATCCCAGACGGGGCACGGCGCCAGCGGGCCAGGGGTGGCGGTGGGAGGCATCGCGCAGGGCGATGGCGGCCATGCCCGACCAGAAGGGGGTGCCGCCGCTCAGCAGGCCCAGCTTCTCCGCCGCCGTGAGCTGGGGGAGCAGGGCGATGGCCCCGTCCGCCGGGTCAGGGGGCTGGGGGGATTGCTGTGCGCTGTCCACGCCTGCCGCCGCCGGGCCCCCAAGGGGTGTCCTTCACGAGTTTGCCGCCGCAGCCCTGGGCCGGGCTTGGATGGGGCAATCCGCAGCGGATGGGAGGCGGCCAGGGATGGGTGAAAAACTGCTGCTCACAGCCCTGTTTTCCGCTCTGGCGGGGTTTCTGCTCGACCCGGAGCAGGCGCCCCTGATGCTGGAGCCGCTGCGGCAGGGCCTGGCCTGGGCCGGCGACCTCTGGCCCGGCCTGCAGGAGCTGGATGTTGAACCGCTGTTGGCGGCCCTGCCGGAGGGGCTGGCCATCGGCCTGATGGTGCTGATCCCGGTGATCTGGCTCAAGCCCACCTGAGCAGGGCTCAGGGGCCGCTGTTTCCGGTGGTGGAATCGCAGCGCTCGGCCAGGGCGGCCACCGGCACCATCACCAGAATCGACACGGCGCAGATCAGCCACTGCTCCGCCGCCAGGGGCGCCGTGGCGAAGAAGCGGTTCATCCAGCCCAGCTGGCTGAAGCCCAGCTGCAGCAGCACCGCCGTGCCGATGCCGGCCAGCAGGATCGGGTTGCGGTGCCAGTGCCTCCAGCCCCGTTTGCTCACCTGGCTGATGCTCACCAGGTACACGATCTGGGCCAGCACCAGCGACTGGATGGCCATGGTGCGGGCCAGGGGCAGGCTGCTGCCGTGGGAGCGGGCCCACAGAAACACCCCGAAGATGAAGCACCAGTAGAACACCGACACCAGCAGCACCTTGCGCACCAGGCCGCGGCTGAGCAGGGGCTGGGCGGGTGGCCGCGGCGGTTGGGCCATCAGCCCGGGCGGGCGGGGCTCGAAGGCCAGCGGCACCGACAGGCTGAGGGAGCACACCATGTTCAGCCACAGCACCTGCAGGGCGGTGACGGGCAGTTCCAGGCCCAGCACCGCCCCCAGCAGGATCGTCATCGAGGCGCCGCCGTTCACCGGCAGCACGAACGCCAGGGCCTTGCGCAGGTTGAGGTACACGGCCCGGCCCTCCTCCACCGCGGCCTCGATCGTGGCGAAGTTGTCGTCGGTGAGCAGCATGTCGGCCGCCTCGCGGGCCACCTCGGTGCCGCCCTTGCCCATGGCGATGCCGATGTCGGCCTGCTTGAGCGCCGGGGCGTCGTTGACGCCGTCGCCGGTCATGGCCACCACCTCGCCCTGGGCCTGCAGGGCCCGCACCAGGGCCAGCTTCTGGGCCGGCGCCACCCGGGCAAACACGTCGGTGTCGCGGGCGATGCGGGCCAGCTCGGCCGCGGAGCGCTGCTCCAGTTCCCAGCCCTCCAGGGCGCGCACGCGGCCGCCGCGTCCCATCCCCAGCTGGGTGGCGATCGAGCGGGCCGTCTCCAGGTGGTCGCCGGTGATCATCTTCACCTGGATGCCGGCTTCGCGGCAGGCGGCCACGGCGGCGAGGGCCTCGGGCCGCGGCGGATCGAGCATCCCCTGCAGCCCCAGAAAGTCGAGGTCGCCGCTGAGGTGGCGGGGCTGCAGTTCCGCCTGGCTGGGCTCGGCGTGGCCGATGGCGAAGGCCAGCACCCGCTCCCCCTGGCCCGCCATGGCGGCCACGGCCGCTTCAATGGCGGGCCGGTCGAGGGGTTCCCGGGCGCCATCGGCCCGCAGCTGATGGCCGCAGCGGGCCAGCACCGCCTCCACCGACCCCTTCATCAGGATCCGCTGGCTGCCGTGCAGGGTGGCCATGAACTGCTGCTCGGAGGCGAAGGGAATCGCGTCCCGCCGGGGGTGCTGGTGGAGGGCCTGGTCCCGGTCCAGGCCCAGGGTCTGGGCCGATTGCAGCAGGGCGGTCTCGGTGGGATCGCCCACCAGACCCTCCTGCTGGCTGGTGCGGGCGTCGTTGCAGAGCAGGCCAGCCAGCAGCGTTTCCCGCAGGGCCACGTTGCGGCTGAGGGGGTCGCCAGCGTCGCTGTCATTGCCGTTGGGCCAGAGCCGATCCAGGCTGAGCAGCTCGCCGCCGGCGTGGATGTGTTCCACCGTCATGCGGTTCTGGGTGAGCGTGCCCGTCTTGTCGGAGCAGATCACGGTGGTGCTGCCCAGGGCCTCCACGGCTGGCAGTTTGCGGATGATGGCGTTGCGGCGGGCCATGCGGTTCACGCCGATCGCCAGGGTGACTGTGACGATCGCCGGCAGTTCCTCGGGAATGGCGCCCACCGCCAGGGCCACGGCGCCGTCGAACATCTCCGTGGCCTCCCGGCCCCGGGCCAGGCCCACCAGAAACGTGAGCCCGGCCAGCAGCAGCACCAGCCGCAGCAGGGTGTGGCTGAAGCCGCGCAACTTGCGCGTGAGCGGTGTGCTCAGCACCGTCTGCTCGCTCATCGAGCGGGAGATGGAGCCCACCTCGGTGGCGCTGCCGGTGGCCACCACCAGCCCCCGCGCCTGTCCGGCCGTGACCAGGCTGCCGGCATAGGCCATGCCCAGCCGTTCGGCCAGGGGGGCGCCGCTCTCCACGGCCGTGGTGCCCTTGCGCACCGGCAGCGATTCGCCGGTGAGGGCCGATTCGTCCACGGCGAAGCGGCGGCAGTCCAGCAGCCGCAGGTCGGCCGGCACCTTGTTGCCCGCCTCCAGCAGCACCACATCTCCCGGCACCAGCTGGTCGGAATCCAGCCGCCTCGGCCGGCCATCGCGCACCACCTCCACTTCGGTGCGCACACTGCGGGCCAGGGCGGCGATGGCCGTCTCGGCCTTGCTCTCCTGGAAGAAGCCGATCACGGCGTTGATCAGGGTCACGCTCCAGATCACCCAGGCATCGTTGGCCTTGCCGATCAGCACCTTCACCAGGCCCACGGCCAGCAGGGTGTAGAGCAGCGGATCGTGGAACTGACTCAGAAAGCGCAGCCAGCCGGGCTTGGCGCGATGCTGCGGCAGGCTGTTGCCCCCCCACTGCCGCAGCCGCCGTTCGGCCTCGGCGCTGGCGAGCCCCCCGTCGCGGTGACTGCCCAGCAGCGCCACCAGCTCGGCCGCAGGCAGGGCATGGGGGGCAGCGCTCCAGGCGGGAGTCGCAGCAGCGGGCGTGGTGCTGGGGGGGGTGGCGGTGGGCCCGGCCATGGGGGAAGGGACGGACGCGGCAGAGTCAAGTCTGCGGGGTTCCATCCTGGTCGGGCGGGCCGGGCAGGGTGTACTGCACCCGCTGGGGGAAGGGAATTTCGATGCCCTGCCGGCGGAAGGCCTGCCACACCGCCGCGTTCACGGCACTGCAGATGCTGATGTTGTTCATCGGGTTGGCGATCCAGAAGCGCAGGGCGTACTGCACCGCCGACTCGCCGTAGCTGAGCACCAGCCCCCGGGGGGCCGGCTCGGCCAGGACCCCCGGTACGCCGCTGGCCGTGGCCTCCAGCAGGGCCACCACGCTGGCCGGATCGTGGCGGTAGGCCGCCCCCACCAGCACCTGGCTGCGCCGCAGCCGGTCACTGCCGGTGTAGGTGGTGGTGGTGGCGGTGAAGAACGTCTGGTTGGGGATCACCAGTTCGGCGTTGTCGCGGTCGCGCCAGAGCACGGCGGCCCGCAACCCCAGGCTGCGCACCTCGCAGGGATCGCCGTCGATGAACAGCACGTCGCCGGGCCGCACCGATCCCTCCAGCAGCAGCCACAGGCCACTGATGAAGTTGGAGAACACCTCCTTGATGCCGAAGCCCAGGCCCACCGACAGCCCGCCGGCCACCGCCAGCAGGGCCGTGGCATTGAAGCCGAGGTGGTTGGCCACCCAGAGCAGGCCGAGCCCCACCGCGATGTAGCGCAGGATCACCGCCACAGCCCGCCGGCTGCCGTCTCCCATGATCAGGGTTCGCTGCAGCAGCCAGGCTGTGCCGCGGGCCGGAGGGCCGGAGCCCACGATCACCAGGTAGATGATCACGGCGGCCCCGAACACCCGCCCCAGGCTGAGGGGCACGCCGAACCACTCCCCCACCGGGATGGCCGCCAGATCCTGCACGCTGTCGAGTTGGTTGATGATCGTCAGCCCCACCAGCAGCAGGTAGGCCGGGCGCAGCAGGCGGCTGTCCACCTGGCGGATGGCCTCCTCCGGCAGCCAGCGGCCCAGCAGATCGGACAGCAGGGCCAGGCCCTGCCAGCCCAGATAGAGCATTCCCAGGGAGAGGGCGAAGCGCCAGGGGTAGCCGCCCTGGGCCAGCAGAATGCTGCCCAGGGCGATGGTTGCCACTGCCAGGGGGCGCAGCCAGGGGCGCAGGCGCGACTGGGCCGGCAGCCGGCGATGAAGTTGGGCGGCCACCAGGCCTGGCCCGGCCACGAGCAGTAGCTGGTTCACCACGGAGCCTCGCTGCAGGTAGCCCAGCCAGGCGATCACCTCGTGCAGAAACTGATCCATGGGCGCGGGCTCAGGGGTGGGATCCGTGCGTGGCTGTGCGCAGGCTGTCGGGCAGGATCCCTGCGGCCTGCCGGGGCGTGAGCTCGCCGAACAGCACCCGACTCACCACGGAGCTGAGTGCCTTCTCGGCCTTGCTGTTGCCGATCAACCCCTGAATCACGGGGGTGCTTCGTTCCGACTGCTCCGCCGAGCGCACCATGGCCGCCAACACCGCTGAGCTGGCCACTGGTGCCGGCACGAAGCGGTTCACCGGCAGCATCACCAGGGTGGAGAGGGTGAGGTTGCGCTGAACCAGGGGGTTGACGCTGAAGCTGGCCAGCTCCCGGGCGATTCGCCGCTGGGCCGGGCTGGAATTGCGCCCGAACACCAGCACCCGCTCCCGGTTGATCGGCGTGGCCTCGCCCCAGGGGCCGGCGGGCAGGCTGGCGACCCCCAGAGCCGCGCCGAGTTTTTGGCGAAGCAGGGTGATGTTGGAACTGCGGCAGCTGATCCAGTCCAGATCACCCTTGGCCAGCTGGCTCGCCAGCTCGTCCTGTTTGTCGTGGAAGGTGATGCCCTGCTGCAGGGAGGCGTTCTGGAGCCAGGCCAGCCAGCGCTCCAGGCCCTGCTTCTGCTCTGGGGTGAGCGGGTTGTCGCCCTGCGCCGCCAGCAGGGCGTCGCCGGCCCCCAGGCCTCCGACGGTCCAGAACAGGTAGAAGGGATTGCTGCTCAGGCCCACCCGCACGCCGCGGCTGCTGAGCTGCAGCAGGTCGTCGAGGCTGTCCGGGCTGCCTGTGGGCAGGCGCTCGCGGTTGAAGCAGGCCAGCTGGGGCAGCTGCAGCACCGGCAACCCCGCCAGGGTCCCATCGCCCAGCTCGACCCGCTCGAGCATGTCGGGATCGATCTGCTGCAGCAGCTCCGGCGGGAAATGCACGCCCTGCACCAGCTGCTTGCGGTGCAGCTCCAGGGCCGTGCGCGAATTCACCAGCAGCAGATCCGGCCCCAGGCCGCCCTGCTGGCGGAAGCGCAGCTGGCCCACCAGAGTGTCCTCGGGGAAGGTCATCAGCTGGATCTGCACCCCGGGGTGGAGTTCGCGGAAATCCCGGCTGAAGCGATCCAGGGATTCCGCGGCCCGCTGACGCAGACCGCTGTCCAGCTGTTCGTCGCTGTTGATGCCCACGGCCATGTACACCGTGCCCCACAGGCGTGAGCCGGCGCTGTCCTGGGTCTGGGCGTGCCGCAGGGCCATCCAGCCCGCCAGGGCCGTGAGTGCCGCCAGCAGGGCCGGCAGCACGGCCCGTGGCGGGGTGAAGCGCCGCGGCCCTCGCGGGATCACTCCTCCGGATAGAGCAGGCCGGCCAGCTCCTCGGCATCCACGTCGTACACCCGCGCCAGGGTGGTCTCGATGGCGCTGGTCACCACATCGGGCAAAAAGCGCATGGCGTTGAGGGCGTCATCGACGATCTCGTCGCTGAGCAGCGGCTCGCCGCCCAGCTTTTCATCGTTGATCACGGCCATCACCCAGCTCTGGTAGGCGGTGACCAGATCGGCAAATTCGAGCTCCGGGTCGTTCAGATCCAGGGCCATGGGCGTCTCCAGGGACGATGCCTCTGCAGTTTGCCCACTGGCGAGCCTCTGCGAACAGCGCTGGCGTGAATGGCCGGCCGACTGGAGAGGATGGCTGGCTGTGTTGCGCGCTGCCATGGCCGATTCCACACCGGAGGCGTCCCGCCTGCAGGCCACCCTGGTGGACTTCGCCCTGGGTGAGCTGGTGCGCCAGCACCGCGACAGTTTCCAGCCGCTGTGGACGGCCGACAGCTGGGCCAAGCTGCTGATCTGGCTGGCCCTCAACTGCGGCTGCAGCGGCGAGGAGGCTGAGCTGCAGCGCTTCGCCGCCGCCCTGGGGCCGGCCCTGGGGGCGCGGCTGCGGCGGCTCTACTTCCAGCGGGAGCTGGAGGATCTCGACCTGCAGCTGCTGGCCGATCCCGCCGAGCCCCAGGTGCTGGCGCTGCCCCTCGGGGCCGGTGAGGCTGGGCTCAGTCCGGAGCGGATCGCCCAGGCCCTCGAGCGGGTGGGTCTGGCGCCGCGGGTGGTGTTGGACCAGGCGCGCTGGGGCAGGCTGGAGCGGGCCGTGGTGATTCCCTGGCTGCCCCATCCATGAACCTGATCGCCGCCTACCGCAACGCCGGCTTCGAGGCCCTGGCCGATGGGGTGATGGCCTTCTTCGACCGCCGCCCCGACCTGCAACGGCCCGGCGTGGCCTTCGGGCCTGGGGGCCAGGGGAAGCCGGGAGAGCCGGCCCCTGAGCCCGCCAAAATCTCCACCGATATCAGCCTGGTGGCGATCGACCGCAGCGACCCCGAGGCCTTCGCCCTGGCCGAGGTGATCCTGCGCGGGGTGAATGCGGCCCTGGGCCAGTACCTGAAGGAGCGGCCGCTGCTGAAAGGCTGCTGCCCCCAGCAGAGCCTGTTCGTGAACCCGATCTTCAATCTGCAGCGCTACGCGCCGGGAGAGGGCTTCAAACGCTGGCACTGCGACTGGACGATCAGCGACGAGGCCACCGAACCCCAGGCGCGGGTGCTGGCCTGGATCCTCTATTGCAACGGGCTTCCCGAGGGCGGCACCGAGTTCCACTGGCAGGGCCACCACGAGCAGGCGGAGCGGGGCAAGCTGTTGCTTTTTCCCGCGGGGATCTCGCACATCCACCGCGGCCGGGTGAGCCCCAGCCACAGCAAGACGATCGCCACCGGCTGGATCAATGCCGGCACCCTGGAGGACTACCTGAAGCGCCTGTCAGCCTGAAGTCTTGTCTGGCGCGAGCGCGACGCCCGTTGGCTGGACTGTGCGGTTTTTGTTATTTTTAGCCGATGTTGAATCGGGTGTTGATTTGCACACCGCGACATCCCCCCCTAGGGGTTGAGGGCGTTAATGAAAGAGTTGACCTCTTTGAAACTCATGTCGCTGCCCGGGATCATTGCACTGGTACCAGCCGCGGATATCGCTGCACTGATCGTTCCGTTCCTGTTCAAACTGGTCGGTGCGGTTGCCCTCTGGATCGCCGGCGGCTGGCTGATCGGTCTGGCCCTGCGCCTGCTGCGTCGCGTGCTCAACCAGGGCACCCTCGACCCAACCCTGATCAGCTACCTGCTCAACATCCTCGGCGCCCTGCTGCGGGTGGTGCTGGTGGTGGCCATCCTGGGCTTCTTCGGTATCGAAACCGCCAGCTTCGCCGCCCTGCTGGCCGGTGCCGGCGTGGCGATCGGCGCAGCCTGGAGCGGCATGCTCGGCAACTTCGCCGCCGGGGTGTTCCTGCAGATCTTCCGGCCGATCAATGCCGGTGACTACATCGATGCCGGTGGCGTGGAGGGCACGGTGGACGAGGTGGGCATGTTCGTGACCGCGATCAGATCGCCGGACAACGTGCAGAACTTCGTGGGCAACGCCAAGCTGTTTGGCGACACCATCAAGAACTACTCCACCAATCCCTTCCGCCGCGTTGAGCTGGTGGCCCAGCTCGACAACAGCGCCGACGTGGGCAAGGCCATCGGCCTGCTCAAGGAAGGAATCAAGCAGGTGCCCAACCAGGTGGAGGGCATGGAGGCCGATGTGGAGGTGCTGGAGTTCAGCGAGCGGGGCCCCCGCCTGGCGGTGCGCCCGTACACCCATACCGCCAACTACTGGCAGGTGTACTTCGACACCAACCGGATGATCGTGGAGGTGCTCGGCAAGGCCGGTTTCCCCGTGCCCCGGATTCCGGTGGCGATGCAGGGCAGCTCCGCCAACTGACTTCGGCTTTCGCGGCGGGCCTGGCACCATCCACCAGGCCCTTTGAGACGATGGGGCCCTGCCTGCCCCGCTGCCGTGACGGACGCCCTGCCCAAGACCTACGACCCGGCGGGCACCGAAGCCCGCTGGCAGCAGGCCTGGGAGAGCAGCGGCGCCTTCCATCCCGACCCCAGCGCTCCCGGCGAGCCGTTCTCGGTGGTGATCCCGCCGCCGAACGTCACCGGCAGCCTGCACATGGGCCATGCCTTCAACACGGCCCTGATCGACACGATCGTGCGCTTCCAGCGCCTGCAGGGCAAAAACGTGCTCTGCCTGCCTGGCACCGACCACGCCTCGATCGCCGTGCAGACGATCCTGGAGAAGCAGCTCAAGGCGGAGGGCCAGCGCAAGGAAGATCTGGGCCGTGAGGCCTTTCTGGAGAAGGCCTGGGAGTGGAAGGCCCAGAGCGGCGGCACGATCGTGGGCCAGCTGCGCCGGCTGGGCTACTCGGTGGACTGGCGGCGCGAGCGCTTCACGCTGGATCAGGGCTGCAGCACGGCGGTGATCGAGGCCTTCAATCGCCTGCACGAGCAGGGGCTGATCTACCGGGGTGAATACCTGGTGAACTGGTGCCCGGCCTCCGGCTCGGCGGTGAGCGATCTGGAGGTGGAGATGAAGGAGGTGGACGGTCACCTCTGGCACTTCCGCTATCCCCTGAGCGGCGGGGCCGCCACTGCTGCTGCTAAAGGCCGCACCCACCTGGAGGTGGCCACCACCCGCCCCGAAACCCTGCTGGGCGACACGGCAGTGGCCGTGAACCCCAGGGATCCGCGCTACGCCGATCTGGTGGGGCAGACCCTCACCCTGCCGCTGGTGGGCCGCCAGATCCCGATCGTGGCCGACGACCACGTGGATGCCGACTTCGGCACCGGTTGCGTGAAGGTGACCCCCGCCCACGACCCCAACGACTTCGCCATCGGCCAGCGCCACAACCTGCCGCTGATCACGGTGATGGCCAAGGACGGCACGATGAACGAAGCCGCCGGTCGCTTCCAGGGGCTCGATCGCTTCGAGGCCCGCAAGGCGGTGGTGGCCGCCATGGAGGCCGAGGGGTTCCTGGTGAAGGTGGAGCCCTACCGCCACAGTGTGCCGTTTTCGGATCGCGGCAAGGTGCCGGTGGAGCCGCTGCTCTCCACCCAGTGGTTTGTGCGCACCGAGCCCTTGGCCGCCCGTTGCCGCGAGGCCCTGGATGCCGCCGCCGGTCCCGACCCGCGCTTCGTGCCGGAGCGCTGGAGCAAGGTGTATCGCGACTGGCTCACCGACATCCGCGACTGGTGCATCTCCCGCCAGCTGTGGTGGGGCCACCGCATCCCCGCCTGGTTTGTGGTGAGCGAAACCGGCGGCGAGATCACCGACAGCACGCCCTACGTGGTGGCCCGCAACGAGGAGGAGGCCCGGGCCAAGGCGGAGGCGCAGTTCGCCGGCGGCACCCACGCCCACCCCGTGGTGCTGGAGCAGGATCCCGACGCCCTCGACACCTGGTTCTCCAGCGGCCTCTGGCCCTTCTCCACCCTCGGTTGGCCCGGCGAGGCGGGTGAGGCTGAGCCGCCAGATCTGGCCCGCTGGTATCCCACCAGCGTGCTGGTGACGGGCTTCGACATCATCTTTTTCTGGGTGGCCCGGATGACGATGATGGCCGGGGCATTCCTGCAGGAGGGCGAGCAGCCGGTCGGCGGCCGCGACACCTGGATTCCCTTCCGGGACGTGTACATCCACGGCCTGGTGCGCGATGAGAACAACCGCAAGATGAGCAAGAGCGCGGGCAACGGCATCGACCCGCTGCTGCTGATCGAGCGCTACGGCGCCGACGCCCTGCGCTTCGCCCTGGTGCGCGAGGTGGCCGGCGCCGGCCAGGACATCCGCCTCGACTACGACCGCAAGAGCGACACCTCCGCCACGGTGGAGGCCTCGCGCAACTTCGCCAACAAGCTTTGGAACGCCACCCGCTTCGCCCTGATGAACCTGGGCGGCGAGACGCCGGCGAGCCTGGGTGAGCCGGATCCTGATTCCCTGCAGCTGGCCGACCGCTGGATCCTCTCGCGCCTGGCCCGCGTCAACCGCGAGACCGCTGAGCGCTACGCCAGTTATGCCCTGGGCGAGGCGGCCAAGGGGCTCTACGAGTTCGCCTGGAACGAGGTGTGCGACTGGTATCTGGAGCTGATCAAGCGGCGGCTGCAGGTGCCGGCGGAGCTGGAGGGCACGGCTCGCGCGCAGGCCCTCGCTGACCAGCGCACGGCCCGCCAGGTGCTGGCCAAGGTGCTCCAGGAGCTGCTGGTGATGCTCCACCCGCTGATGCCGCACCTCAGCGAGGAGCTCTGGCACGGCCTCAGCGGTGAGCCGCAGGGCACTTTCCTTGCCCTGCAGCGCTGGCCGCAGGTCGACGCAGCGGCCCTCAACGACGCCCTGGAGGACGCGTTCGCTGAGCTGATCGAGGCGATCCGGGTGGTGCGCAACCTGCGGGCTGTGGCGGGACTCAAGCCGGCCCAGCCGGCGCCGGTGGGATTCGTCACAGGCCGCGACGAGCTTGCGGCCCTGCTGCAGGACGCAACCCCGGACATCACCGCTCTCACGCGGGCCGCGAGCGTGACGGTGCTGGACCCTGCTGCCGCTGAAGCCGCCCGCAGCAGTGGGGGCGGTCAGCGGGCGTTGGCGGGGGTGTGCGGCGAGCTGCAGGTGCTGTTGCCGCTCGAAGGGCTGGTGGATCTGGATGCCCTGCGCAGCCGCCTCGAGAAGGATCTGACCAAGGCCGAAAAAGAGATCGCAGGCCTGGCCGGCCGCCTGGCCAATCCCAACTTTGCCGATAAGGCGCCAGCGGCCGTGGTGGTCGAGTGCCGCGCCAACCTGGCTGAAGCTGAGGTCCAGGCGGAGCTGGCGCGCCGCCGGCTGGCGGAGCTGGTTTGATCCTCAGCGCCGCCCCGCCAGCACCGCCCGCAGCTTGCACTGCAGGATCAGACAGGTGCTCACCAGGGTGATGGCGTTGGCGGTGATCAGCGGGCCGTCGCCGCGCAGCAGCCCGTAGATCCCCCACAGGGCGATGCCGCTGGTGAACAGCAGATACATGCGCAGGGAGATGGCGGCCGTGTCGCCGCTGCGCAGGGTCTTGATCGCCTGGGGCACGAAGCTCACGGTGGTGAGCGTGGCGGCGGCGTAGCCCAGAAGCTCGATCACGATGGGTGGGCGAAGGACATGGCGGTGGCGCGCCGCCGGGCTGCTGCCCAGACCAATCTGGATCAGTTGAAGCGATGCCGCAGGTCTTCGCTGAACTCCCCCAGCACCGAACGGGGGCTCACCTCATCGAGCATGGCCACGATGCGCTGCGCGTCGCTCTGGCTGAGCGAGCGGTTGCCGCTCACCGCCTCGAAGTTGGCCTTCACCACGTGATCGCGGATCTCCTCGAGGGAGGCTCCGGCTTGCCTCATCTCGGCCACGAACGGGTTGGCATGGGCGCCCTTGATCAGAGCCTTGTTGAGCAGGTCGTAGGAGAGTTCGCCCTTCTTGTTGGTGTAGGCCTTCACGATCGCGGCGTAATCCGCGCTGCACACGGTGCCGAGGTCCTCCGGGGACGGCTCGGCATCGGTGGGCCCCTCGGCGGCCTGATCGCCTGCCATGGCCGCAGGGGGTTCGCCCAGCTTCACCCGGCCGCGCCGGGCATAGGGCATGCCGGAGGTGAGGGCGAGAGCCTCCCGGAAAGCCTCCGGGGGAAACAGCTCGCGGGGGGTGTGGGCGGCGATGTCCGGCTCGCCGCTGTGGCGGTTGAGCAGGGCCAGGCCGGGTTGGGCCGTGTCGTAACGCAGGATCACCACGCCGGATTTGCCAGTGCCCAGCTTCTGCCGGTAGGCCACCGCCTCAAGGCTGGAGAGCTCCACCAGCACCGTGCGAATCACCACCGTTGATTCCTGCATCTGTATTCAAACTAGGCACTGCCTCTGCAACGGGCCGATCCAGGGCCACCAGCCGGTGCAGGGCGCTGTAGTCGAGCTCGTCGAGGCCGGCGGCGGTGGCACGCTCCAGCAGCTGGGCCAGGCCGCTCAGCCCTTCGCTGTTCAGGCCGGCGGCAGCGGCGGCCTGCAGGAACAGCTGCAGGTCCTTGCGCAGGTGGGCGGTGGGGAAGTTGGGGTTGGCGTAGTCGTTGGCCAGCTCCTTGGCCAGCTTCTTGTCGAAGGTGGGCGCGTAGAGGGCGCTGGCGCGCAGGATTGCCATGAACGCCTCCACCTCCACGCCGCCCCGCTGCACCAAGTGCAGGCTGAGGCTGAAGCTGTGGGTGAGGCTGGCGATCAGCTGGTTGAGGGCCAGCTTGGTGGTGAGCGCCGCCCCCACCGGGCCCAGGTGGTGGGGCTCGCCGCCCAGGTGGGCGAGCACGGGCCGGGCCCGCTGCAGGGCCTCGGGGCTGCCGCCCACCATCAGCTGCAGGCTGCCGGCCAGGGCCTCCGGCCTGCTGCCCAGCACCGGACATTCCAGGTAGGTGGCACCCTTCTCCGCTACGGCCTTTGCCAGCGCCCGGCTCTCCTCCGGCGCGATCGTGGCCATCTGCAGCACCAGCCGCTGTGCCAGGGCCGGGCCGGCCTGCTCCAGCAGCACGGCCGCGGTGGTGGGGCCGTCGCTGAGCACGGTGATCACCACCTCGCCGGCGGCGACGGCCTCGCCCGGGCTGGCGGCGAGCCGGGCGCCCAGGGCCGCCAGGGGGGCGCAGCGCCCGGGGCTCCGGTTCCACACGCTGAGCGGCTGGCCGCAGTGGAGCAGCCGGGTGCCGATGGCGGTGCCGAGCAGGCCGGTGCCCAGGAGGCTGATGGTCATGGGGGAAGGTGCGCTCAGCCGATGATCCCGCCAGCCGCCACCCACAGCCCGCCGCCACCCGGGCGAGGATCAAGCGCTGCGCCTCTGGCCGTGCCGATGCTGCCCCCTCCCGACTGGTGGACGCTCCCCTGGCTCCCCCAGGCCCTCGAGCTGTTGCGCTCTCCCTGGGGGGCGGCGGCCTTCGTGCCCCTCTATGCCCTCTGGGTGACCCTGTTGCTGCCGGGGGTGTGGGCCTCGATGCTGGCCGGCGCCCTCTATGGCACCGCCCTGGGCAGTGGGCTGGTGTTCGTGGGGGCCTGCCTCGGGGCCCTGGCGGCCTTCCTGCTGGGGCGCCACTGGTTGCGCGACTGGGCGCGGCGACGCCTGGCCGCCGTGCCCAGGCTGCTGGCGATCGAGCAGGCCGTGAGCCGCGAGGGGCTGCGGCTGGTGCTGCTCACCCGCCTCTCGCCGGCCTTCCCCTTTTCCCTGCTCAACCTCGCCTACGGCCTCAGCGAGGTGAGCCTGCGCGACTACACGCTCGGTTTGATCGGCATCGTGCCCGGCACGATCCTGTTCTGCGGCCTGGGCGCCCTGGCCGGGGATGTGGCCCGCTTTGGCGAGGTGCTCTCCGGCCGGGCCGATCCCGCCACCTGGGCCCTGCGGATCGTGGGCCTGCTGGCCACCGTGCTGGTGGTGTGGCTGGTGGGCCGGGCGGCGCGGCGGGTGCTTCAGGAGCCGTCCGCCGGCGGGGAGCCCTGAGGATCTTCGGGGGGCTGATCCGGATCGGCCAGCCGCCAATCGCGCAGGCCGGCGATCAGCACGAACCAACCCAGCCGCAGCCGGGCCGGCACCCCCTCACGCTGGCTGAGGTCGAGATATTTCGCTCGGCCGCAGTCGGTCTTGATCCAGCGAAAGGCGGCAGGAGCGGCGGCAGAGGCGGTGGTGGGCGTTGCCATGGCGCAGATCACCGGGATGGCTTCAGTGGGATGGCTTCAGTCTGTTGTGCCGGGCTGGTGGCGCGGGTGGCGGGTTCAGCGGTCCCCGGACAAAAGGGCCAGCAGTCCGGCCTCATCCAGCACCGCCACCCCTAGGCTCACCGCCTTGCTGAGCTTGCTGCCGGCCTCCTCGCCGGCCACCACGTAGCTGGTTTTCTTGCTCACGGAGCCCGTGACCTTGCCGCCGGCCGCTTCGATCAGCTCCTGGGCCTGGCGGCGGCTGAGGTTGGGCAGGGTGCCGGTGAGCACGAAGGTCTGGCCCGCTAACAGCGCCGTGCCACTGCCGCTCCCATGGGCGCCATCGGCTCTCGCAGAAGCCTCACGCTCCGCCGCGCTGGCCGCCAGGGAGAAGCCGAGCGCCTGCAGTTGCTCAAGCAGCCGCTGGTTGGCCGGGGTGGCGAACCACTGCTGCAGGCTCTGGGCGATCTGCTCGCCGATGCCGAACACGGCCGTGACCAGCTCCGGCGTGTCGGCCGCGGCGGTGGCGAGCTCCGCGGCGCTGGGGAATTCCTGGGCCAGGGCCTTGGCGTTCACCTCGCCCACGTGGTGGATGCCCAGGCCGTAGAGCTGGCGGTGCCAGGGCTGCTGTTTCGAGCTGGCCAGGGCGGCCACCAGGTTCTCGGCGCTCTTGGCCCCCATGCGCTCCAGGCTGGCCAGCAGGGCTGCATCGAGCCGGTAGAGATCGGCGATCGAGCCCACCAGGCCCCGGTCCACCAGCTGCTCGATCAGCTTGCTGCCCAGGCCGTCCACATCCAGGGCCCCCTTGCTCACCCAGTGGCGCAGGGCACCACGCAGGATCGCCGGACAGCTGCTGTTCACGCAGCGGGTGGCCGCCTCGCCCTCCTCGCGCACCAGTTCCGAGCCGCACTCCGGGCACTGATGGGGCAGCTCCAGGCGCACCGCTCCGGCGGGCCGCAGCTCCGGTAGCACCCGCACCACCTCGGGGATGATCTCGCCGGCCTTGCGCACCACGATCGTGTCGCCGGCATGCAGGTCGAGTTCGTCGAGGCGGTCGGCGTTGTGCAGGGTGGCGCGGCTCACCGTGGTGCCGGCCAGGGGCACCGGCTCGAACTCGGCCACCGGCGTCACCACCCCCGTGCGGCCCACCTGGCAGGCCAGGCGCAGCAGCCGGCTGGGGGCCTCCTCGGCGGCATATTTGAGGGCGATCGCCCAGCGCGGCGCTTTCTGGGTGAAACCGGCGTCGGCCTGCAGGCGCAGGTCGTTGAGCTTCACCACCACGCCGTCGGTGGCGTAATCCAGCGCTTTGCGCTCCTCCTCCCACCGGGCAAAGAACCCCTCCACCGCCGCCAGCGACGGCAGCAGCTCGGCGTTGGGGTTCACCCGGAAGCCGGCGGCCTGCAGCCATCGCAGGCTCTCCCATTGGGTGGTGGGCCGCGGAGGATCCGATCGGTGGGTGCCGGTCTCGGGGCTCCAGTCGTCCGGCAGGTGCAGGGTGTAGGCGAAGAAGTCCAGCCGCCGCGCCGCCACCACCTTGGGGTCGAGCTGGCGGAGCGTGCCGGCGCAGGCGTTGCGCGGGTTGGCGAACAGGGGCTCTCCCCGCGCCTCGCGCTCGGCGTTGATGGCGGCAAAGGTGCCATCGGGGATCAGGGCCTCACCGCGCACCTCCACCCAGGCGGGCGGGTGCTGCAGCTGCAGGCGCAGGGGCACGCTCTGGATCGTGCGCACGTTGGCGGTGATCTCCTCGCCCCGCTCGCCGTCGCCGCGGGTGGCGGCCCGCACCAGCACGCCGTGCTCGTAGCTGAGGGCCAGGGCGTTGCCGTCGATCTTCAGCTCCCCCACCATCGCCAGCTGGGGCAGGGGCGCCCCGGGCTCAGGGCTGCGGTCGAGCACCTTGAGCAGGCGGGCATACCAGGCCTCCAGCTCTTCGAGGGAGAAGGCGTTGTCGAGGCTGAGCAGGCCGATGCGGTGGGCCACGCTGGTGAAGCCCTCGGCCGGGGCGCCGCCGATGCGCTGGGTGGGACTGTCGGCCGCGGCCAGCTCGGGATGGGCCGTCTCCAGCTCCTGCAGCTCCCGCAGCAGCCGGTCGTACACCGGATCCTCCATCAGCGGAGCATCCAGCACGTAGTAGGCGTGGGCGGCGCGGTTCAGCAGCTGGCGCAGCTCGGCGGCGCGGGCCTGCTGGCTGGCGGCCATCAGGCAGTGGCCAGGTTGCGGATGCGATCGATCCGCCATTGCTCGTCGAGCTTCACGAAGGTGAAGTCCAGCGGCAGTTCCTCCTTGGCCTCGGAGATCAGCTTCACGGTGAGGATCATCTGGCCGTCCTGCAGCCGCGGCCGGCCGCTCTTGAGGTTGCGGTAGCGGTTGAGTTTGAGGCCCGCCAGGAACTGGATGAACTGCTTGCGGTTCACGTGGCTGCGGTAGTTCTTGGTGGTGAGCAGGTAGGCCCCATCCACCTGGCCGCTGGCGATCTGGGTGAAGAACTGCTTGATCAGCGGGTTGATGCCGCGGGCGCTGAGCACCAGCTTCACCGCCGTGATCGTCCAGTAGAGGAGCAGGGCTCCGCCCCCGGCCAGCAGGGCCTTGGTGCCGATGCTGGTGACCAGAGCCGAGTCCATAGGCCGTGCACACGCGGTTGAATGGCCCGTGAGTCTGACTGACCACCCCGCCGGCGTGCCGCTCGAACCCCTGCTGCCGCTGTTTCACCGGCTCAACCGGGAGCACTTCGAGGGCTGCCTGGTGCGCGCCGGACAGCCCCTGGTCAGCCTGCGCTGGAGCGACGGGCGCATGCGCCGCAGTGCCGGCCTCTATCGCTTCGGCCGCCACGGCGATGGCCGCGAGCTCAGCGAGATCGTGCTGTCGCGGCCCCTGCTGCAGCCCCTGCCCCGCGAGGCCCTGCTGGGCACGCTCTGCCACGAGATGATCCACGCCTGGACCCACCGGGTGCTGCAGGTGCGGGAGGTGCATGGCCCCAACTTCCGCGCCCGCATGGCGGCCATCAACGCCGCCCAGGCCGAGTTTGTGGTGAGCGTGCGGCACCGCTACCCGCTGCCGGGGGAGGGGGAAGGGAGCGGCGCGGCGGCGGCCCGCTGGCTGGCCCGCTGTCCCCGCTGCGGCGTGTCGGCGCCCTACCGCCGCCGGGTGAAGGGCCTGGCCTGCCGCGCCTGCTGCGAGCGCCACCACGGGGGCTCCTGGCACCGGAGCTGTCTGCTGGAGTTTGTGCAGGCGGCCTGAGCAGCGGTGCCGGCCGATGGGGGGTGGGCTGCTGCGGATCCGACCCGGCCTGGGGCCTTAACGTCGGCGCGCGTGAACGATCGGTGTGGCCGTCTTTTTCTGGAGTCTGGAGTGGAGCGGCGTGGCCATCGCCGTGGTGGGGCTGGCGCGGGAGCGCTGGCTCAGGGGCCGGCGCCGGTAACGTTGTCGGATGGATGAACGTTGGTCCGCCGAACGCTGGTCTGACCCCGCCCCACAGCGCTCCACACCCCGCCCCCCCCAGCGCCCGGAGCAGGGCATTGACCGCCTCGTGAACGCGGGCCGGCAACTGGTGGACGGCGTCTCCGGCGCCCGCCCCGGCTCCCGCAGAGCCAGCCGCGGCACCGGTGCGGGTGCGGGGGTGCGCCCGCGGCTGGGCGAGCTGGGCCGCTGGGTGGAGGACAAGCTGGAGTGGATCCTGGAGGATGACGACGACTGGCGCGAGCCCTGGCAGGAGCCCCGCGAGCCTCCGGCCCAGCGCCCAGCCGCCCGGCGAGTCCAGCCCCAGGAGCAGCCCCAGGAGCAGCGCCAGCCGATTTCGGTTCGCAGCAGCTCCCGCCGCCGCCCCCTGGAGGCCATCTCGCGCCGCGGCCCGCTGATCCAGCCTGCCGCCGAAGACGGCTGGCCCGACGACGACAGCTTCAGCTTGCCCCGCTGGCAGCGCTCCCCTGCGCCGTCGATGGGCCAGCCCACGCCTGTGCGGCAGCCGCCGCCCCCTTCCACCACGCCCCCCCGCAGCGTTGCCCCTGAGAGCACCGGCTCCCGCCCGCTGCCCCGCTCCAGCCGTCGCCGCCAGCCCGATTAGGCTGGGGCCAGTGCGGAGAACGCGATGAGCAGCCTGGTGGTGGTGGGCTTCCCCAAGGTGGACGAGGCCGAGCAGGTGCGCCGCGAACTGGTGGACATCCAGAAGGAGCAGCTGATTTCCCTGGAGGATGCCGTGGTGGTGGAGCACGACGGCGACGGCCAGGTGCACCTGCGCCAGGCGGTGAATCTCACCGCCGCCGGCGCCCTGGGTGGCGGCTTCTGGGGCTCCCTGGTGGGCCTGCTGTTCCTCAACCCGCTGCTGGGGGCTGCGGTGGGGGCCGGCGTGGGCGCCGCCTCAGGATCTCTCTCCGACATCGGCATCAACGACACCTTCATGCGCGAGCTGGGCGAGACGATCCCCCGCGGCAGCGCCGCCCTCTGCCTGCTGATCCGCGAGGCCACCGCCGATCGGGTGGTGGAGCGGCTGCGCGCCCACGCCCCCCACGCCAAGTTGCTGCGCAGCAACCTCAGCCACACCGATGAAGAGCAGCTGCGCGAGCTGCTGGAGCGTGCGGCCCGCCAGGCCGAGGCCCTGCGGCTGTCCTGAGGCGGCGCCCCGGCACCCGGAAGCTGCTGCCCCGCTGCTGCAGTTCACGGTTCACCGGGCTCACCAGCTCCCTGGGCAGCTCCCGGGTCATGCTCTCTGTTGGCCGTTGTTGCGGCGCCCAGCCAGGTTTCCAGGGCGGGTGAGAACACCTCCCGGATCACCGTGAGCGGCAGGCCGCCGCGGAAGAAGCGGTAGTGGCGGCTCCAGAAGGGGCCGGGCACAGCGAAGCGCTGCTCCAGCCACGGCGCGCTCACCTGGGCCAGGCCGTCCACCTCGCGGAACAGCTCGGCCCGGTCGCTGGTGAGGCTGCGCCAGATCGGCTGCTCCCGCCGTTGCAGGTGGGCATCGGCCTGGCTCTGGTTCCACCAGCTCTCCGCCCAGGCCAGGGTCTGGTCGCCGCAGCGCAGCCACACCTGGCGGCGCAGCAGCGGTTCGGCCAGTTCGCCCACCTCCGGCGGCGGTGGCGCGCCGCCGCTGGCAGCGGCATCTGTCGCTGTCTCGGGGGCCATGGCGATCAGCTCGATCTCCACCGGCTGGCCGCTGAGGGATTCCAGATGGCGGGTGGGGCTGCCGTCGCCGAGCAGCAGCAGCCGCCAGGGCCCGCTCAGGGGCACGGGCAACGCGTCCAGGGCCAGGGTCTCGACCCCCATGCCCCAGAGCTGGTGCAGGCGCAGCATCGGTTCAGAACAGGTGTCACCCAGCCTTCTAGCCAGTCGGCCCGGGCAGAGGTGGCTGAGCAGCGGCTCTCAGGCGGCTCAGAAGCCGCTGCTGATGCTGATGCGCTGCTGCACGCCCTGGCGCTCGATCACCGCCGCATCACCGCTGGCCGACTGCAGCCGCCAGCCGCTGTTGCCGATCGATTCGCCGGTGGCCGCACTGGTGGAACTGCCCTGCACCTGGAAGATCGCCGAGGCCGGCTGGCCAGGCACCTGCACCACGCCGACGAGCTGGGGGAGGTTGGCCGCTGGTTCAGCCCGGGCAGGGGCCGGCGGCGCTGGCGTTGCCGGGGTTGGGCTGGCGGTGGCCGCAGGGGCCGGACTGGTGACCCTGCGGGACATGGGCACCTGGAGCACCTGGGCGGACGGTGCGCTGCTGGGCGGCAGGGTGGCCAGCTCCTCCATCCAGGGTTCCACGGGCGGCGGCGGCAGTCCGCCGGCGGCCTGGCTCGCCTGGGGCTGCCCCTGCAGATTGGGGCTGGGCTGGCCGGGGCTGCCCAGTTCCGGGGCGGGCGGTGCCACGGCGGGGCCCAGGGAGCGCAGCCGTTCCACCAGCAGCATGCTGCGCTCCTGGCGGATGGCCTGCTGGCTCTGCTGCCAGAGGGTGAGGCCGAGGAGGGTGAAGCCGGTGGTGAGGGTCACCAGCAGGCTGATGCCCACGAGCAGCCAGGTGTCGGCGATGGGCATGCCGGTGGGTTTGCCGGCCGGTGCCGCGCGCCTTGAGGCGGCCTCCCCGGCTGGTGGGGCTGGAGCTGCGGCTGCGGGCGTCTGGCGCACCTCCACATCGATCGGGGCCTCGGGGGCGAACACCCGGTTGAGCACCTGTTCGGCGCGCAGCTCCCAGTAGGCGCGGGAGGTGGGAATGGCGCGCACCGGACTCACGGGCCAGCACCCTGGACAGCGGCCGCCACATTACGCCGGTTGGCCAGCTCCAGCCAGAGCAGCAGGGCCGTGACGTCGGCCGGGCTCACCCCCGGCAGGCGGGAGGCCTGGCCCAGATTGATCGGGCGCACGGCGGCCAGCTTCTCGCGGGCCTCGCGCGAGAGGGTGCCGATGGCGGCGTAGTCGAGGTCGGTGGGAATCGGCCGGTGTTCCTGCTGCTTCACCTGGTCGATCTGCTGCTGCTGGCGCGCCAGGTAGCCGCTGTATTTGATGGCGATCTCGGCCGCCTCGGCCACATCGCGCGGCAGCTGGGGATCGGCCAGGCCGTGGCGCGCCAGATCGGCGCTGTGGAATCCGGGGCGGCGCAGCAGCTCGGCCAGGGTGATCGAGCCCTTGATGGCGGCACCGGTTTCGGCTTCCACCGCGGCGGCGGCGGGATCGCTGGCCTTGAGGCGCACTGTGTCCAGGCGCCGCTGTTCGGCGGCGATTGCCTCCTGTTTGCGGCTGTAGATCTCCCAGCGCCGATCGTCGATCAGGCCCAGTTCCCGGCCCAGGGGCGTCAGCCGTTGATCGGCATTGTCACCCCGCAGCACCAGCCGGTACTCGCTGCGGCTGGTGAGTACCCGGTAGGGCTCCCTGAGGTCTTTGGTGATCAGGTCGTCCACCATGGTGCCCATGTAGCTGCCTTCCCTGGGGAAGTGCACCGGCTGCTGGCCGTGGATCAGCCGCGCGGCATTGAGCCCGGCGATCAGGCCCTGGGCGGCGGCCTCCTCGTAGCCGGTGGTGCCATTGAGCTGGCCGGCCGAAAACAGCCCCGCCACCCGCTTGGTCTCCAGGCTCGGCTTGAGCTGGGTGGCCGGCAGATAGTCGTAGTCCACGGCGTAGGCGGGCCGCAGCATCACGCAGCGCTCCAGTCCGGGCAGGGTGCGCAGCAGGTCGAGCTGCAGCCGCTCCGGCAGGCCGGTGGAGAAGCCCTGCACGTAGATCTCCGGCGTGTCGCGGCCCTCGGGCTCCAGGAAGATCTGGTGGCTGTCCTTGCCTTCGAAGCGCACGATCTTGTCCTCGATCGAGGGGCAGTAGCGCGGGCCCTTGCTGTCGATGAAGCCGCCGTAGATCGGTGTGAGATGGAGGTTGTCGCGAATGAGCTGGTGGGTGGCGGCCGTGGTGCGGGTGATGTGGCAGCTCATCGGCTCGCCGCTCACCCAGCTGGCGGGGTCGAAGGAGAAGAAGCGGTCGTGGGCGTCGCTGGGCTGCTCCTCCAGCTGGTCGAGGGCGATGCTGCGCCGGTCGACCCGGGCGGGGGTGCCGGTCTTGAGGCGGCCCATCTGGAAGCCGAGGGCTTCGAGGGCCTCCGTGAGCCCTTCGGCGGCCTGTTCGCCGGCGCGGCCGGCACTCATCGACTGGTTGCCCACCCAGATCCGGCCGCCCAGGAAGGTGCCGGCCGTGAGGATCACGGCGCCGGCGCCGTAGCTGCTGCCGAAGTAGGTGCGGATGCCGGTGACGCGGGCGGCCGGTCCCTGGCTGGGCTCCCAGCTGTCGCCACCCCCATCGGGGGCGCCCTCCACCACCAGGCCGGTCACCATCGCCTCGCGCAGGGCCAAATTTGGCGTGTGCTGCAGCAGCTGCAGCATCTGGCGGGCGTACTGGCGCTTGTCGGTCTGGGCGCGCAGGGCCCACACGGCGGGGCCGCGGCTGGCGTTGAGCACCCGCTTCTGCAGGGCGGTGGCATCGGCCAGCCGGCCGATCACGCCGCCGAGGGCATCCACCTCGTGCACCAGCTGGCTCTTGGCCGGCCCGCCCACCGCCGGGTTGCAGGGCTGCCAGGCGATGCGATCGAGGTTGAGGGTGAACAGGGCGGTGCTCAGCCCGAGCCGCGAGGCGGTGATCGCCGCCTCACAGCCGGCGTGGCCGCCGCCCACCACGATCACGTCGAAGGTTTCGGTGGGGGGGGCGGGCTCGGTGGTTGGGCTGGCGGAGGGCATGGGTCAATTCTCCACGGCGGGGGGAGTCACGGGGGTGGGGGCTGCACGAGCAGGTCGGCCAGGCCGATCACAGCGGCAACGCCCAGACGCACCCGGCGCAGCTCCGGGGCGGTGAGGGCGCCGAGTCGTTGGTTGAGCCGGGCTTTGCGGATGCAGCTCACGCGTCCGCACAGGGCAGCCGCTGGCTTCAGCAGACCGTTGCCGGGATCGGGGTGGATGACGGGCATCGGCAGGCGCTGCCGCCCATCCGTATCCGAGCTGAGCGGCACCACCAGCACGGTGTCGGCTGTGCTGTCCTGGCCTCTGGCCGAGCTGGAGATCACCACGCAGGGCCTGAGCTTGCCGTCGCCGCTGTCGCGGTCGGCGCGGCGGATCAGCACACTTCCCGGCTCAAAGCGCGGGGCGGGCTCAGCCATCGCTGAGCCTGCTCCAGTAGTCCCGCTCCGACGCGCTCACCAGGGCTTCACCCTCGGCGAGTTCGCGGTCGATGCGTTGCTGGAGCTGCTCGCTGAGCAACCGCTGCTGCAGGGCCCTCAGGGCTTCGTTCACGGCTTTGCCGAGGGGGATGTGCGCCTCTTCACGGAACCAGCGCACCAACTCGGGCTCCACCCGCACCGTGACGCTCTGCTTGGACATCACGCCAGGAGCAAATCCTGGCAAAGCATAACGAAACGTCATGCGCAGCGGCGGCTGGGCTTCCTGCAGGGCAAGGCCGTGATCGCTGCCGACCTGAAGGCTGACTTCGCGGCGGAGATCGGGGCGATGTTCAAGGCATGACGCCGCGTTTGCTTTACACGCAGCTGCTGCTCTGGCTTGCTGTTGCCCCTTGATCACGGCGCATCGAAGCCTGCTGGCCTATGGGCCGGAGGTGATGGCTTGCAACGAAGTCTGAACCCGGCTCCCAGCACGTGTAGCGGGTATTAACGCCGCGGTGGCCGATCACGCGTGGCCGATCACGCCGCTGCGGGTATCCAAAGTGGCCTGAAACCAGTTTGAGGCGTCCAGCTGGGCTCAGTTGGTGTGCAGGTCAAGCGGCCGCCTCAGGGAAGGCGCTTGCCCTGTTGGTTGCGGATGTGTTGGTTGCGGATGCGGGTGCGCAACCTGCGGCTCCAGCCAAATGCCGTGGCGGCGCCTAGCAGGGGCAGGGGACCGGGGACTTCAGTGTAATGAAAATTGGTGATCGTCAGTTCACCTACATCAAGGTTATTGTCTGTTGATCGCACGCCAAACGTCAGGACTGTGCCGGGTTGAATCAAAGGTGATTCGTAAGAGAATGGTCCGCTTTCTTGGGATGATTCAAACTCATTAGTTCCATCGATTTGAAAATAGCCAAAGTCGCGATTGGGTTCGTCTTGGGTGAAAAACTCCCAATCAAAAGAAATCAGGGCTGGCAGGGCGCCAGAGTAAGTTAATTTCCAATCCACGGAAACAGTTTTATTGAGTGGGCCAAGATCGCCTTCGCCGGATCCGACGACAAGAAAGCTGGAGGGTCCTGTTAGGTCAACACAGGAAAGATCGAATTCATCGGTGCAAAGATAATCGGGGTCGGAGAATGTTTGGCTTTCCTCGTCTTGGATCATCACCTCGAGCTGCCAGAGGTCGGAGGCGAATGGACCAGCAAGGCCCAGTGGTGACGCCGTCGCTGCTGGGGGCTGGGCTACCAGTGGTAGCCCGATGGACAGAGATGCCAGAAGCTTGAGCCAAGGGCCGCCTTGAGCAGTATTTATTTCAGAGTTGTGAGTGGATTGCATTGTCTTGGCTCGCAGATTGGGGATGGAGATTGGGGAGTTCATGCGAGGGCTGACTGGAAGAAGTCAGAGACGGCAAGCCTGCCCGGGGCGAAAGAATTGACGGGGAAGCCAGTGATGTTGACCAAGAAGTCTTGCCCGGCATCATACCCAACTGTTCCTGCGTTCACCAGTAGATAGGAGCTCATTCTGCGACCCGATCCGGTATTGAAGATCACCGCTTCTCCCAGCTCCAGGGGCTGATTGCCAGGGCTGCTGGGGTCCTTGTCCGTGAAGGCGGCTGAGATGGATGCGGCCAAGGTGGACGGATTGGTCGCCAGGCGGGCGTTGAACAGGGCAGAAGGCAAGCCATCGGCCCGAATCGAACCGGTAATGGCTTGCAGATCGAGTGCTGCCTGCTCGCTGAAGATGATTCGGTCGCCTGTGGAAATACCACCACCGGGCTTGAAATCTCGGATGCGATCCATCGCTGCGCTGGTGGAGTGCGACAGGGCGGGGTAGGCGAACAAATCTGCCCCCAGGCCTCCGGTGAGCACATCAATGCCAGGGCCGCCAAGCAGGAAGTCGTTGCCCTCATTGCCATCGAGGATGTCGTTGCCGAGGCCGCCAATCAGCACATCATTGCCAGTGCCACCGCGCACATCCACAGCAGTGGCGGAATCGCTGTAGTTGATGTTCAGGCCAGAGGTATTTTCATTGTCGATGATGATGATTTCGGCTCGATTCCCCTTGTCGTCGATCTGCGCGTTGCCGCCCGATACGCCGGTGATCGTCACATAGAAGAGTTCGTCACTCTCGTCGAGATTATCGCCGATCACCGGGATCTGGATCAGGGTGGAGCGTACGCCGGCCCGCAGGATCACCGTACCCGTTGTCGGCACGTAATCCACTTCTGGTGTGGCGATCTGCAACGGCTGCCCATCCAGTCCGTTGCGGTTGGCCACGTCTTCAGCGGTTGCTTGCACCGTGGCGTAGGTGATCGTGATGTCCTGATCGGCCGGCTGTGAGAGCTGCAGGCTGAGCTCCACCAGCCGGTTCTGGCCGGAGTCGGGCTCCACCACATTGCCATTTCCGAGGGAGACCAGCGGTCCTTCCGGGGGCGGCGGGGGTGTGTCGTTATCAAGAATCAGGCCGGTGGCGATGCTGGAGCTCAGCGTGTAGTTCGGCTGCGACTCCAGCACAGCCCGCAGCGAGCGCGTGCCGTCAACAATGGCATTGTCGATGGTGGGGATCTCCAGGTCGGCAAAGCTGTCGCCGGCGGCAATGGTGATCGTGCCGCTCTGGGTGTTGCTGTTGAACGTGGACGTGGTTGAGCTGGGATCGGAATAATCGACACCCCACCGAGCCGAGCCGTCCAGCCTGTAGCTCAGCGTGAGGGGAGCGCTGGTGTCCAGGGTTTGACCGGCCAGAGCGGTGCGGCTGAAGCGGAAGCGGTTGGACACGCTTTCGGTTTCGTTGCCGGTGCTGAGAACGCTCACCGCCACCGATCCAAGGATCTCGGTGTCGTTATCAGTGATCGTCACCGTGCCCACGGCGCCGGAGGGATTGGCGACGGGGCCTGTGATCAGGCCGGTGTTGATTGTGAAGCGCTCGGTGGGCTCGAAGATCGAATCATCGATGATCGGCGTACGCAGCTGCAGGGAGGTTTCCCCCTGGTTGATCGTGATCGGGCCGCTCACATCATTCCAGCCACTGCCGTTGTTCCACTGCAGGCCGGGTCCGAAGTCGGAGCCTGAAGTGGCGGTGCCGCCGGTGAGGGAGGGGGTGAAGCTGATGGCGCCGGAGGCGGCCTTGGTGAGGCTCACGATGACCTCCGCTACGTTGGCGTCTTCGGCCACCGTCACGCTGGAAACCCTCACCTCGATGCGGTCGTCGTCGAGGTTGGTGGTTTCGGTGCTGGGTGTGGGACTTGCACCAGGGGTGGCGTCCGGGAACTTGATGCCCGTGCCGTCATCCACGATCGTGGCGGTGCCGATCGCCGAGCGCGAGGCACCGTTCACCGTGCTGGCGCTGAGGCGGAAATCCTCCGGCCCCTCGAAGATGTCGTCGTTGAGCACCGGCACGCGCACCAGCAGGTTCGCGGAGCCCGTGCCTAGGCCGGGCACTGTGACACTGCCGCTGTAGGGCACCCAGGCGCCGGCATTGCTGTTGGCGGTGGGGTCCCAGGTTTGGAGGCTGTCGGTGTAGTCGACTCCTTTGCGGGCGCTGGTGTTGCGGATGCCGTCGAGCAGGCTGAGGCTGAGCACCTGGCCGGCGTTGGCCGTCACGGTGAACACCGCGAACGGTGAGGCCTCGTTCACGGTGATCGTGTCCACGGCCAGCACACGATCGTCGTCCTTGCTGGCGCTTTCGTTGATGCCGCCGTTGCTGTTGAAGATCGTGCCGGTGCCGTCGTCGAACACGGTGGCGATCCCGGTGGCCGTGCTGCCATCGCCCTCGGTGGTGCTGGCGGTGAGGGTGAAGGTTTCCGGGCCTTCGAAGGGGATGTCCTGCTCAGGGGTGAGCGGGGTGCGGACCAGCAGGGTGCCGCCGCCGCTGAGGTTCACCGTGCCGGAGGTGTAGGGGGACCAGTTGGTGCCGCCGTCGGTCGATACCTCAAGACCGGTGATGCCGGTGGTGGAGCCATCGTTCAGGCCGAGCGCAACCGGCAGGTTGGGCGCCCCCGAGACGGTGAACACCGCGAACGGGGAGCCCTCATTGACGCTGATGTTGTTCACCGCCAGGCCGGTGTCGGAATCGAGCGGGCCGGTGTTGTCGAGGGTGGGCTGGCCACTTGTGATCGTGCCGAGATACTTGGTGCCGGTGCCGTCGTCAACGATGCTCGTGTCGGCGCTGGCGAAACGGCCGGGATTGCTGCCGTAGGCGGCGCGCAGGCCGAAGGTTTCGCTGCCTTCAAAGGCAGGATCCTGCTCAGAGGTGATGTTCACCCGCACAAACAGGGTGCCGGTGCCACTGCCCGGAAGCGTGGGGCGATTGCCGGTGCTGCCATCCCACGTGTAGGGGGCCCAGCTGCTGCCATCGGTGGAGTATTCGATCGAGAACCCGCTCCAGGTGGCAGGCGTGCCATTGCCGGCGTTCTGCAGGTTGAGATCGAGGGGGAAGCCCGCCGCTGCTTCGATGGTGAACATCGCGTAGCTGGAGGCTTCATTCACCGGCCCGAAGGCGGTGACATTAATGGGACGGTCGTCGTCGGGCCGGATGTTGGGGTTCACCACAGCCCGGTCGCTGTACACCTTGCCGGTGCCGTCGTCCAGGATGGTGGTGTCGTCACTCTCGATCTGGGTGTTGGCCGAGGCGGTGAGACGGAAGCTTTCCGGGCCTTCGTAGAAACTGTCCTGGGTTGTTGGAACGCTCAGGTAAAACTCGGTCACGCCCGCCGGTACCGTCACCCTGCGGGTGCCGTTGACGGAGCTGATGATCAGGGCCGACTTGACGTTGCCCACGAAGTAGTAGGCGGTGGCGCTGGAGAGGGCCACGTAATCCTGCGGAGAGCCATTGAGCGAATCGGTGTCGATGTCGCTGAGGCTGAGCGTCACGTCGGTGCCGCTGGGTTTCGGGTTGCCCGAGAGCGTGATCGTGAAGATGGCATTGCTGCCTTCCGACACATCCGGCAGGCCGGCCACGGTGATGCGCAGGTCGTCATCTGGCGCCACATAGCCCTGGTCGCCGGGGTTTTTGCCCGCATTGACGTTGTTGCCGTTGTCGTCGAAGACCGTGCCCGTGCCGTCATCGGCGATGGTGCCCTGGGCCGAACCGCTGGTGGGGCTGATCAAGGCGCCGTTGGTGGCACTGGAGAGGGTCACGGTGAAGGTTTCCAGGCCTTCGTAGGGCGTGTCGTCGGTGGTCTGAACAAACACCTGCTTGGTGGTTTCGCCGGCCGCGAAGGTGACCGTCTGGTTGGTGATGGCGGTGAAATCGTCCGCGGAGGCCGTGTCGCCCTGGGCGATCGACGTGGACACAGCGACGCCCTGGGAAACGTCAGACGCACCGGTGCGGGTGATGGTGAAGAAGGCCTTGCCGCCCTCGCTCACGGTCACCGGCGCAATCGAGAAGACCGGGCGGTCGTCGTCGGGCGTGAAGGGATCCGGCTGCGTCCCTGGCTTCTCCACGCCCTGGTCGTCGTAGCGGCTGCCCGTGCCGTCATCGAGGATGGTGGCGGTGTCAGTGCCGCTCTTGCCGAAGCCGCTGGCGGTGAAGGTGAAGGATTCCGGGCCTTCGTAGGTGTCGTCCTGCGTGGTGGACACCGCCACGAAGAAGCTGGTGACGCCCGCGGGCAGGGTCACCTTGCCGTCGTTGATCGTGAGCGGGGTTTTCACATCGCCCACGTAGTAGTAGGCGCTGATGCTCGCGGCGTCGTAGTCGGCACTTGCGGCGGAATCTGCGCCGTCGCCGAGGGCCAGGGTGATCTCGGAGCCGTAGGCGTTGGCGCTGAGGCCCACGCTGAAGATGGCGTCGGAGCCCTCGGACACAGCATCGAGGCCCACCACCGTGATCGTGCGCGGATCGGCGATGCTGACCGTGCTGACGGCCGTGTTGCTGTTGTCGCTGCCGTCGTTGACGGTCACCTCAATCGTGCGGGCCGTGCTGGTTGGTGTGGAGGAGGTGTTGACATAGCGCAGCTGGGCCAGGGCGCTCTGGTAAGCGGCGTGGCTGGCCACTCCTGTGAGGGTGAGCTCGCCGGTGGCGGCGTTGTAGGCGGAGGCCACGATGCCGCTGGGCGGGTCGCCTGCGATCGAGAGACTCTCCAGGGCGCCATCGAGGCGATTCGTGAGCCTGATCACGGCACCGCTGATCTGGGTGTCGTCGACATCGCTGATGCCGGTGCTGGCGGTGATCGCCACCGCCTCTGCGCCGGCGTTGAAGGTGGCGCTGAAGCCGGTGCCTTCGCTGCTGGTGTCGAGATCAAGCAGCGGCGGATCATTCACCGCCGCCACCTTGATCGTGGCGGTGGCTGGGGCGTTGCCCAGGCCTTCGCTGAACACACCGAAGTTGAGGGTGCGGTTGGTGGTGGTGGGGTCTTCGCTGGTGTTGAGGTAGCCGTAGGCGTCGATCAGCGCTTCGGCCTGCGCGTAGGTGAGGGTGCCGCCACTGCCGGAGCCTGTGTTGAGGGTGAAGAAAACGCGATTGAGGTCAGCGCTGATCTGAACGAACTCGTAGCGGTAGCTGGTGCCGCCGAGTGTGAATGTGCCCCAGGTGCCGTTCTGGTTGCCGAGCGCTGTGCTGGGCGTCGACAGTAGATCGATGCGGCCGATCTGATTGCCCGTGAGAGTGGTGCCATTGGCCATATGGTTGGTGGCCCCGGCGATCACCAGGAATTCCTTGCCAGTGTCCACAAACAGCGGCGTGTTGATGCCGATGCCGAGGCGATCAACGCTGGGGGCCAGGGTGCCGCCGATGCTGGCGCCGGCGGCGGTGCTCAGGGGTCGGTTGGATGTGGCAACCAGGCCCGAGTCTGTGTTGGTAACCGTGATCGTGAAGACGTGGTTGCCGAATTTGTTGGCATCGCTGGAGTCCTGCCAGCGGTAGGCAACGGTGATCGTGTCGCTTGCGCCGACAGCAAGGCTGCCTGCATAGCTGGCCGTGTCGTAAGTCCAGTCGCCATTGGTCGCGAGGGTGAGACCGGGGATCAGGTCGCCCACCGGGCTGTAGGTGGCGGACTCGTAGAGCGGCTGAAGATTGATGCCGGTGCCGCCGCCATTGGTGGCGAGGGGAACCGCTACGCCGTTGTCGGCAGGGTCACCGTTTTCGGTGAAGGTGACCTCACGGTTGCGCTCGTTGCCGTTGAAGCCCGGGCCGTCGCCGTCGAGATCGATCACCGGGCCGTTGCCCAGGGTGATCACCACCTCGGTGGCATTCGACACGGCGCCAACGTCGTCGGTGGCCGTGAGTTCGAAGGTGCGGCGCGCCGAGGTGGTGGGGGTGGGGGCGGTGTTGGTGTAGGCGAGCGCATCGAGCAGACCCTCCGCTGCCGCCTTGGCGATCGGCGCGCCGTCGGTGCGGCTGAAGCCGATCGTGCGGAATGTGGCGTTGTTGGCGTCTGTGATTTCGCCCAGGGTGGCGGTGTAGTCCACGCCGTCCAGGCTGAAGGCAACGGTGCCGCTGTAGGCACCGGATGCGGGTGCCAGGGCAATCACCGCGGCATCACTGGTGCCTGTGAACGTGGCACCGGTGATCACCAGTTGTTCGGCGGTGCCGTCCTCGATGGTGGTGGCCAGTACCGCCAGGCTGAGGCGCTGGAAGCTGTCGCTGTCGAGGTCGTCCAGATTGGTGACGCCTGGTTGCATCAAGGCCACAGGCAGCCTGTCGCCGTCGCCCGTGGTGTTGCCGAACGCAATTTCGCGCACGAAGTCGTCGGTGACCGTCACGCCGTTGGCATTGATCAGCGGCGGGTCGTTCACCGCCGCCACGGCGATGGTCACCGTGGCGGCGCTGGTCGACACGTTGTTGCCGTTGCTCACCGTGTAGGTGAACGAATCCGGTGTGGAGTCAGTGGACGCGTTGGCGTTGGGGCGATAGGCGAAGGCCCCATCGGCCAGGATGTACAACGTGCCGGTGGTTAGCTCCAGTTGTTTCCAGCCGGCGCCGCTCTGGTAGGCGGGATCGCTGCTGGCCACAAGGCTGGCGAAGGCTGTGCCGTTGATGGTGGCCAGGCTGAGGGTGCGGCCCTGGCGATCGCTGTCGACACCGGTGAGGGGATCGCTGGGACTGTCATCGTCGAGGATGATATTGCCTGTCAGCAGAGTGTCTTCGCTGGTGCTATAGCTGTTGTTCGCCACCAGCGGCGGGGTGTCATCGTCAAGCGGCGTGTAGCCCGGATCTTCGGGTTCGAGGCCGTCGTTAACATCCTCGCCGTTGCCGTTGTAGATCAGGCCGGTGCCGTCATCGTTGATGCTGGCGTCACCAGTTTCTGTGTTGTCGCCGGAAGTGGCGGTAAGGGAGAAGGTTTCGCGCCCCTCGAAGGTGGTGTCTTGTTCGCCGGTGATGTCAACGGCGACAAGGATGGAGCCATCGCCAGTTGCGGGAACCGTGAAGGCGCCGACGTAGATGCTCCAGGTGGTACCGCCATCGGTGGAATAGCGGATGCCTGGCTGTGTGTTGCCTTCCGTGAGGTTGGTGTCGCCGGGGTTGACGGTCAGCGAGAGCAACTGACCTTGGGGAGCGGTGACTGTGAAGAAAGCTTCTTCGGAGGCCTCGTTGTAGTCACCACCGGTGACGGAGAGAGACGCGATGATTCTGTCGTTATCAAGAATATTCCCGGTCCCGATTTGACTGCCAACCGTCAGCTCAACGGTTTCCGTGGGCTCTATGGAAGTATCGTCAATTGTGGTGATTGCGATGGTAAAGCTACTGACACCAGCCGGGACCGTGATAGCTCCGTCTCCATTGTCGATGACGCCATCGCTGAATGTGTAGGCTGGATTGTAATCGTCTCCCGCTATTGCGGTTCCAGTGGCTGCAAAACTGAAGAGCTGGATTGATGGTGTCGGCTTGTTGAGAGTGACCGTGAAGGTGAGCGTGTCTCCTTCTATCGCATCCGCATCTGAAATGACGCTTGATGGCTGGGCTGAATCCTTTAGTTCTGTATTCAGTGCATTGAGAAGGCCGCTCGTGGCTGCGTTACCTTTGCGGTTTTCTCCGTTGACGAACGTAAAGCTTGAAAAAATGGACTTAAGCCCAATTGTGCTGCTGGTTTTTTTGGTTGTGCCAGGGATTACGGTCAATGTCTGGCCATTCCCATAGCTGATAGCAAGGTTCGGCTGGCCTGGACCAAGAATAAAGCCGAATACCTCAACTGTGCTGCCTGTGGTTTCTCTCCAGTTGAGGGCGCCTGTTCTTGAGGCCGTTGTTCCATCTTCAAAGAAAAACGTCAGGGTTCCGGCGATGTCATTCCCCTGGGTGCCGCCAAACAGTCCGTCTCCATCAGTGTCGTCTAGGAAAAAGCCGATGCCGCTAATGCCAAGCGTGGCAAGTGTGAGGATATTATCTGCTTCGTTTGTGTTATTTCCTTGGGTGCCGATGTAGCCATCCTGAAGGATTATGCCTACGGTGCCGATTCTTGCCGCTTCCGCTGAAAGCTCAGTCCCATTCAGGGTGAGGCGGATCGCGTCGTCTTCGCTGTGGATCCGGTCCCAGTCGGCGCTGCTCAGTGGCTGGCCCAGCACGGTGGCGGCGAAGGCTTCGCCCTCATCGCCCGGGGTGTCGGTGGTGCCGTTGAGCTGGTTGTCGATCCAGTGGCCGGCCTCTTCCAGGATCAGGCGGGTGAGCTCCTGCGGGCTGGAGCGCTCCACCCAGGCTTCATTCAGGTAGATCACCGGCTGGCCATCGGGGCCGACGGAGGCGTAGGCACCCGCGGCGCCAGGCAGAGCGGCGGCGGAGCGGAGCTTCACGCGCACACGCAGCGCACCCGCCTGCAGGGCCTCAAGAAAGGCCTGGGCATTGCCCTGCCAGGCACTGGTTGGTTCAGTGCTGCCGCCGTGGAAGAGGTTGAACAGCCGCTCGGAAGCCCCCTCGCCTTGCAGATAGCCGGTGATCAGCCCCTGGGCGGCCTGGAGCGCCTCCAGGAGCTCAAGGGCGTGCTTGCTGCGTCTGCCCCTCAGTCTGAACAGGCTGAGGGCGGGGTTGGCAGCCATGGCAGGAGGAGGATTTGGGCGTCGCGGATCGTGCTGGGGCAGTCGCGTTGGATGCCTTGCTCAGCCGCATATGTGGTTTAATTATCGCACTGATTGCACCCTTCAGGCATCAGTAAAACTGTTTGACTAGCCCTGCCAAGCCCCTCCCCTTTGCCTGAAACTACGGTGCTGTGTTCACTGCCTCAGTGAAACTACGCAGCCTGCGCCAGCCCCGCAGCGCCGATCAAGCCGCCAGGTTGCGGAAGCGGGTGAACTGGGGCTCGAACAGCAGCTTCACCGTGCCCACCGGACCGTTGCGGTGCTTGGTCACGATTACCTCGGTGATGCCCCGGTCGGGGGTTTCGGGGTTGTAGTACTCGTCGCGGTAGATCATCAGCACCAGGTCGGCGTCCTGCTCGATCGAGCCCGATTCACGCAGGTCGCTGAGCATCGGTCGCTTGTTGGTGCGGGCTTCCACCCCCCGGCTCAGCTGGGAGAGGGCGATCACCGGCACGTTCAGCTCACGGGCCATTTGCTTGAGCCCCCGGGTGATGCGGCTGAGTTCCTGCACCCGGTTGTCGCTGCCGCCGCCCTCCATCAGCTGCAGGTAGTCGATCACCACCAGGCCCAGCTCCTTGCCGCTCTCGGCCATCAGCCGCCGGCAGAGGGAGCGCATCTCCAGCACGCCGGCATTGGGCTTGTCGTCGATGAACAGGGGCAGCTGGCCCAGGCTGTTGATCCCCTGGCCCAGCAGCGGCCACTCCTCCTGCTGCAGCCGGCCGGTGCGCAGCCGGCCGCTCTCGATCCCCACCTCCATCGCCAGCAGCCGGTAGGTGAGCTGCTCCTTGCTCATCTCCAGGCTGAACAGGCACACCGGCAGGTTGTGCAGCTGGGCCACGTTCTTGGCCAGGTTGAGGGTGATGGCGGTCTTGCCCATCGCCGGCCGGCCGGCCACGATGATCAAGTCGCTGCGCTGCAGCCCCTGGGTCATGGCGTCCAGGTCGTAGAAGTTCACCGGGATGCCGGCCACCGCCGTGCCCAGGGAGCGGCTCTCGATCTCGTTGAAGGTGCTGGTGAGGATCTCGGCGGTGGGGGTGAGGCCGCTGCTGGGCTTCTCCTGGCTGATGGCGAAGATCTTCTGCTCCGCCTCATCGAGCACCTGCTCCATCGGCTTGCCCTGGTCGTAGCCGAGGGCGATCACCTCGTTGCCGGAGCGGATCAGCTGGCGGCGCAGGAACTTGTCCATCACCAGGCGGGCCACCTGCTCGATCGAGGCGGTGGAGCTGATCCGCTCCACCAGCTCCACCAGCCGGCCGCTGCCGCCCACCTTCTCCAGGTTGCCGGTGTCGGCCAGCCAGGCCGTCATGGCGGTGAGGTCGGTGGGTTTGCCCTGGCCGTGCAGCATCAGGGCGGTGCGGTAGATCTCGCGGTGGGCGCTGAGGTAGAAGGCCTCCGGCTGCAGTACGTCGGCCACCCGGCCGATCGCGTCCGGGTCGAGCAGCACGCCCCCCAGCACCGCCTCCTCGGCCTCCAGGTTCTGGGGGGGCAGCGAGTCGGGCAGGGCCTCGAACTGGGCCTCGCCCCCGCGACCGCCCTGGCGCTGGCGCGACGGGGCCCCGGAGTCGGATGGATTGGGGGGGGCTGGGTTGAGGGGAACGGTGACCATGGGAACCGGGGGCCGGTGGCGCGGTTCACACCGGGTTGTTGATCATCGCCGCTCGGGTGGGCTTTGACCAGCCCATCGCGCCCCCAGTGGTGGGGTGCCAACAGAAAAGCCACCCCAGGGGTGGGGTGGCCAGCGGTAGCCGCGGGGCCCAGGTGCTGCCTGCCTCCAGGCCTGGCGTTCAGTGGCTCACCACGTCCAGGTTGATCTCGGCGGTGACGTCGGGATGCAGCTTCACCTGCACCTTGTAGGTGCCGGTGCGGTGGATCTCGGGTACGGTGATGTCGCGGCGGTCCACGTCCTTCTTGGTGGCGGCCTCGATCGCCTCGGCCACGTCGCCGTTGGTCACGGTGCCGAACAGCACGTCATCGCCACCGGTCTGCTTCTTCACGGTGAAGCGGCCGATGGTGGTGAGGGCGGTGCGGAAGGCCTCCGCTTCGGCCTTGAGGGCGGCCTGGCGCTCCGCCTCCTTGGCCCGGCGGGCCTCCACCTGGCGCAGCACGGCGGCCGTCACCGGCACGGCCTTGCCGGTGGGCACCAGGAAGTTGCGGGCGTAGCCGGGGGCCACATCCACCAGATCCCCGTCCTTGCCCAGGCTGAGGACGTCTTCGTTGAGAACGACTTGAACGCGCTTGGCCATGGGGTTAAGACGGAGGGGTGATCACGAGCCGATCTGAAAGCCTAGATCAGGGACTGTTCCTGCCTCAGCGGCGGCGCGGCATGGCTGCGGCGGGCAGGCGCACCTGGGTGGCCAGGCCGAGGCGGCGCATCAGGCGGATGTGCTGCCAGGTGAGGTCGATCTGGCGGCCGAAGCCGTGGCGGGCCGAGTGGGGGAAGGCGTGGTGGTTGTTGTGCCAGCCCTCGCCGAAGGTGAGCGCCGCCACCCAGGGGTTGTTGCGGGAGCCGTCGCCGCTGGCGTGGGGGGCCTCACCCCAGAGGTGGGTGGCGGAATTCACCAGCCAGGTGCAGTGGTACACCAGCACCAGGCGCAGGGGGATGCCCCAGAGCACCAGGGCCCAGCCGCCGGCGCCGGTGGCCGTGCCGATCCAGAACAGCAGGGCGGCCAGGGGCAGCTGCAGCAGCAGGAAGTTGTGGTTGAGCCAGCGGTAGTAAGGGTCCTTGGCCAGGTCGCCGGTGAGGCGAGGCACGGCGCCCATGGCCGGGATGGTCTCGAACATCCAGCCCATGTGGCTCCACCAGAAGCCCCTGAGGCTGGTGTGGTGATCGACGTCCGTATCGGAGAACTTGTGGTGGTGGCGGTGCAGGCCCACCCAGTCGATCGGGCCGTGCTGGCAGCTGAGGGCGCCGCAGGTGGCGAAGAAGCGCTCGGCCCAGCGGGGCAGCCGGAAGGAGCGGTGGCTGAGCAGGCGGTGATAGCCGATCGTCACGCCCAGGCAGGCGGTGACCCAATAGAGCACCAGCAGGCTGGCCACGGCCGGCACGCTCCAGAAGCGGGGCAGCAGGGCCACCACCGCCAGCACGTGGATCGCCACCATGAAGCCGATGGTGGTCCAGCGGGTGCCGCGCTTCACCTCCGGATCGGGTTCGCCGCGACGGGGGCGGTGCAGGGCCTCGGCCCGGCGGATGCCGCTGGCGCCGCCATTGATGAAGGCCGGCTGGCGGGTGCCCCTGGCCGAGGGGCGGGCCGTTGGCCGGGTTGGTGCTGTGGCCGTCATGACGGACCGACTCCTGATCAATCGCTACGATGGTAGCAATCCGAATCATGATCAGCATCCATTCTGATCCTGATTCGCTTTCCGGCCGGTTCGGTCTGTCTGTCTGGCGGTCTGTCTGCCTGGCGGCTTGCCGGTTGGTCGGCTTCATCCGAATGGGGCGCACTGCGTGGGTTACCGGGACGACATCGCTGCTGGCCGGGTCGCCTTTGCCCACCTGATCCGGCTCTGGCACGGCCGCAACGGCTGGAGCCACCGGGTGCTGCCCGCCCTGGCCGAGGCCCTCGACCTCGGCCGGCTGCACAACTCCCAGCTGTCGATGCTGCGCAACGGCAAGCTCGCCTCCCCCGGCCCCGAGGTGTTCCTGGCCTTAGGCCGCATCAACCAGCTGCTGGCCCGGGAGGCGGCCGGCGGCGGGCTCTCCCCCGCCCTGCGCCAGGAGCTGGAGGACCATCCGGAGTTGCTGGTGGCCCTGGAGGGGGCGGCCCAGCCGGTGCAGGCCCCCGGTGAGCCCGTGCTCGGCCCGGGCGAGCTGCTGGAGATCTTCGTGGGGGTGCGCCAGCCGCCGGCCGCCTTCGATCTGCGCATCGCCGAGGCGGAGGCCGGAGCCCTCAGTGCCGCCCTGGCCGAGCTGCTCACGGCCGGCCGTCCCTGGCGGCTCTGCCGGGAGCAGCTGCTGGCGGCCTACCCGGTGGCCAAGCGCCAGCGGCGTGAGCGCTTCGCCGAGGTGATGGCGGGCCAGCGCGACTACAGCGCCGCCGAGCTGGATGCGGAGCTGCCCGAACTGCGCCGCACCCTGGCGACCCTCGGCGCCGCCGGCGAGGGCGAGCTGGAGCCCGATCAGTTTCTGGAGCTGCTGCGCCAGAGGGCCCGCACGCTGCAGGCCCGCGGCTGGCCCGCCGCTGGCGGGGAGGACCTGGCCGCTGCCATCCGCGCCCAGCTGGCCCAGCGGCGCTGACGGGCACGATGGCGGCATTGCCCACCCCCACGCCAGCGTTGCAGCCGCCCCAGTCCAGCCCCGAGCCCAGCCCCAGTTCGCCTGCTGCCCGGGCCGCCGAGCGGGTGGCCGCAGCCCAGGCGGCGATTGCCCCCCTGGCCGAGGCCCATACGGCCGGGGTGGGCCCGCGGCTGGAGCGGGTGCTGGCCGCCTTCGCTGCCGAGCGGGTGGGGGTGCAGCACTTCGCCTCGGTGAGCGGCTACGGCCACGGCGATCAGGGCCGCGAGGTGCTCGACCGGGTGTTCGCCCGGGTGCTGCAGGCTGAGGCCGCCGCCGTGCGGCTGCAGTTCGTGAGCGGCACCCACGCCATCGCCGCCGCCCTCTATGGCGTGCTGCGGCCCGGCGATCGCCTGCTGGCGCTCACCGGCCGGCCTTACGACACCCTGGAGGAGGTGATCGGTATCCGTGGCAGCGGCCAGGGCTCCCTGGCCGAGTTCGGCGTCACTTATGCCGAGCTGGATCTGCTGGCCGATGGCGGTATCGACTGGACCGGCCTGGAGGACGCCCTGGCGGTGCCGACGCGCATGGTGCTGATCCAGCGCAGCTGCGGCTACAGCTGGCGGCCGTCGCTGCCGGTGGCGGAGATCGGCCGCCTGGCGGAGCGGGTGAAGGCACTCCAGCCGGGCTGTGTGGTGTTCGTGGACAACTGCTACGGCGAGCTGGTGCAGGAGCAGGAGCCCGCCGCCGTGGGCGCCGATCTGATCGCCGGTTCGCTGATCAAGAACCTGGGCGGCACGATCGCCCCCACCGGCGGCTACGTGGCCGGCCGGGCCGAGCTGGTGGAGCAGGCCTGCTGCCGGCTCACCGCCCCGGGCATCGGCAGCGAGGGGGGCACCAGCTTTGATCTCAACCGGCTGCTCTTCCAGGGGCTGTTCCTGGCGCCCCAGATGGTGGCCGAGGCGCTGATCAGCAGCGAGCTGACCGCCCGGGTGTTCAGCGATATGGGCTTTGCCGTCAATCCCCTGCCCGGGGCCGAGCGCAGCGACGTGATCCAGGCGGTTCGGCTGGGCAGCCCGGAGCGGCTCAAGGCGGTGTGCCGCGCTTTCCAGGCCGCCTCGCCGATCGGCTCCTACCTCGATCCGGTGCCGGCGCCGATGCCCGGCTACGCCAGCGAGCTGGTGATGGCCGGCGGCACCTTCATCGACGGCAGCACCAGCGAGTTTTCGGCCGATGCGCCGCTGCGCGAGCCGTTCGTGCTCTACGCCCAGGGCGGCACGCACCGGGCCCATGCCGCCCTCGCCCTGCAGCGGGCCCTGACGGCGCTGCTCGAATCCGGCCTCCTTCCGACAGACTGACGCCCATCGCCGCACCCAGCTCCACCGCCCATGGCGCTCCCGTTCCCCGCCGACTGCCGCTACACGGACAGTCATGAGTACCTGCGCCCCGATGGCGAGCGTTTCCGCCTCGGCATCAGCGCCTTTGCCGTCGACCAGCTGGGCGACATCGTGTTCGTGGAGCTGCCCGAGGTGGGCGCCGAGCTGCGCCAGGGAGCCAGCTTCGGCAGCGTGGAATCGGTGAAGGCGGTGGAAGATCTGCTGGCGCCGGTGAGCGGCGTGGTGGAGGCCCGCAACGAGGCCGTGCTGGCCAACCCGGAGGAGCTCCAGAACGACCCCTACGGCGAGGGCTGGCTACTGCTGCTCCGTGCGAGTGATCCCGCCCAGGTTGAGGCGCTGATGGACGCCGACCAGTACGCCGCCCAGGTGCAGGGCCACTGATGGACAGCCCGACCCACACCAGCGCCCAGGCCGCACTGGAGCGCCCCGGATTCGCCTGCCGCCACCTCGGCCCCGGGCCGGGTGAGCAGGCGCGCATGCTCGCCGAGCTGGGCCTGGAGAGCCTGGAGCAACTCGCCGCCCAGGTGGTGCCGGCCGACATCCTGCTCAGTCCTGAGCAGGCCTGGGTGGGCCTGCCCGAGCCCTGTGACGAGGCCACGGCCCTGGCGGAGCTGGCCGCCATCGCCGCCGGCAACCGCGTGGTGCGCAGCCTGATCGGCCAGGGCTACTACGGCACGGCCACCCCGGCGCTGCTGCAGCGCCACGTGTTCGAGAACCCCGCCTGGTACACCGCCTACACCCCGTACCAGGCCGAGATCGCCCAGGGCCGGCTGGAGGCCCTGCTCAACTTCCAGACCCTGATCAGCGAGCTCACCGGCCTGCCGATCAGCAACGCCTCCCTGCTCGATGAGGCCACGGCGGCCGCCGAGGCGATGGCCCTGGCCCGGGCCGTGGGCAAGAACCGCCAGGCCAGCCGCTTCCTGGTGGACCGGCAGGTGTTCCCCCAGACCCTGGCCGTGCTGCGCACCCGGGCCGAGCCCCTGGGAATCGAGCTGGAGCTGGTGGATGCCGAGGCCCTGGCGCTCCAGGCAGCTGGTACCGGCGGCGGTGCCGGCGCCCAGCTGCTTGTCGATCGGGCGTTCGGCCTGCTGCTGCAGCTGCCCGGCAACCGGGGCCGGCTCTGGAACCCCGAGCCCCTGCTCAGGGCCGCCGCGGAGGCGGGGCTGGTGAGCGCGGTGGCGATCGATCCGCTGGCCCAGGTGCTGCTGGCGCCGGTGGGCGAGCTGGGCGCCGACATCGCCATCGGCAGCGCCCAGCGCTTCGGCGTGCCGATGGGCTTCGGCGGCCCCCATGCCGCCTACTTCGCCACCCGCCCGGCCTATCAGCGCCAGATCCCCGGCCGGCTGGTGGGCCAGAGCCGCGATGCCGAGGGCCAGCCGGCCCTGCGCCTTGCCCTGCAGACCCGCGAGCAGCACATCCGCCGCGACAAGGCCACCAGCAACATCTGCACCGCCCAGGTGCTGCTGGCCGTGATGGCCAGCTTCTACGCCGTGCACCACGGCCCCGAGGGCCTCACCGCCATCGCCGCCCGGGTGGCCGCCCTGCGCCAGGCCCTGGCGGCCGGCCTGGCTGAGCTGGGTCTGGCGCCCGAGCCCGGCCCAGCTTTCGGCACCCTGGTGATCCCCTGCAGCGCCGGGGCCGCCCCTGGCCTGCTGCAGGCCGCCCTGGCGGGCGGCTTCAACCTGCGCCCGCTTGCCGATGGGGTGGGCATCAGCCTCGATGAGTGCAGCACCGCCGAGGAGCTGGAGCGGCTGCTCACGGCCCTGGCCCAGGCGCCGTGCAGCGCTGGCGATTCAGCCACGGCCGCCGTTCCCGCCCTGGCTTCCGCCCTGGACGCCTGCCGCTCCCTGCTCAGCGATCCCGCTGCCAGCGACGCGGGGCCCTGGCAGGAGGCCTGGGGTGAGGCCGGCGTGCCCCGCCGCCAGGGCCGCTGGCTGGGCCAGGAGGTGTTCCAGCGCTACCGCAGCGAAACCGAGCTGCTGCGCTACATCCAGCGGCTGGTGAGCCGGGATCTCTCGCTGGTGCACGGCATGATCCCGCTGGGCAGCTGCACCATGAAGCTGAACGCCGCTGCCGAGCTGGCGCCGGTGAGCTGGCCGGCCTTCAGCCAGCTGCACCCCTTCGCCCCCGCCGATCAGACCCAGGGTTACCGCCAGCTGGCGGAACAGCTCGAGCGCTGGCTGGCGGCGATCACCGGCTTTGCCGGCGTGTCGCTGCAGCCCAACGCCGGCTCCCAGGGGGAGTACGCCGGCCTGCTGGCGATCCGGGCCTGGCACCGCAGCCGCGGCGAGGCCCACCGCGACGTGTGCCTGATCCCCACCAGTGCCCACGGCACCAACCCGGCCAGCGCCGTGATGGCCGGCATGCGGGTGGTGGCGGTGGCCTGCGACGAGCAGGGCAACATCGACCTGGCCGACCTGGAGGCCAAGGCCGGGGCCCATGCCGCCGAGCTGGCGGCGCTGATGGTCACCTATCCCTCCACCCACGGCGTGTTCGAGACCGCCATCCAGCGGATCTGCCGCTGCGTGCATGACCACGGCGGCCAGGTGTACCTCGATGGCGCCAACCTCAATGCCCAGGTGGGCCTGGCCAAGCCCGGCCTCTATGGCGCCGATGTGTGCCATCTCAACCTGCACAAGACCTTCTGCATCCCCCATGGCGGCGGCGGCCCCGGGGTGGGTCCGATCGCCGTGGCGGCCCACCTGGTGCCGTTCCTGCCTGCGGCGGCCGCGTCCCCGCAAGGATCCCTGGCCGCCCCGGCCGTGGGCCCGGTGGCGGCGGCACCCCTGGGCAGTGCCTCGATCCTGCCGATCAGCTGGATGTACATCCGCATGATGGGCGGCTCGGGCCTGCGCCAGGCCAGCCAGCTGGCCCTGCTGGCCGCCAACCTGATCGCCGAGCGGCTCGACCCCCACTTCCCGGTGCTCTACCGGGGCGTGGGCGGCCGGGTGGCCCACGAGTGCATCCTCGACCTGCGGCCGCTCAAGCGCAGCTGCGGCCTGGAGGTGGATGATCTGGCCAAGCGCCTGATGGACTACGGCTTCCACGCCCCCACCGTGAGCTGGCCGGTGGCCGGCACGGTGATGGTGGAGCCCACCGAGAGCGAATCGCTGGCGGAGCTGGACCGCTTCTGTGCGGCGATGGTGGCCATCCGCGCCGAGGCCGCCGCGATCGAGCGGGGCGAGCTGGCCATGGAGGAGAGCCCCCTGCGGCGGGCGCCCCACACCTTGGCCGCCGTCACGGCGGACCAGTGGGAGCGGCCCTACAGCCGCAGCCAGGCCGCCTTCCCCGCTGGCGAGACCCAGCGGGCCGACAAGGTGTGGCCGGCCGTGGCCCGCATCGACAACGCCTACGGCGATCGCAACCTGGTGTGCACCTGCCCATCGGTGCAGGACCTGTCAATGCCGGAAGTGTCCACTGCCGCGCTGGTCGCCAGCGCGGCCTGAACGGCGATCCCGCAGACTGTTGGGGCCTGCAGAGGCAGGTCTCACGATCTTTTTGGTTTTGAGCTCTTGCTTTTCCCGCAAAATCTGTTGCAACTGCAGCGCAAGGACTTGCTCTTGCGATCACCGTGCAGCTTCGAGCTTCGGCTTGACAGCTGATCGTTGATCCAGCTGGTTCGTTTTCTTGTGTGGGGACCATGAACGACGGCAACGCTGGCAGCCCCAAGGGGCCTGGCAACGACAACAGCTCTCCTCTGAGCACTGAACACAGTGGGGGCAACGCTGAACGCACTGTGGGCACCAATGTGGTGCGCGTGCCCTTCGGCGTGCGCCGTCCCCGGCGCAGCCGTCCCCAGCGCCCTGATCACTGGGCCACCCTGGTGCTGCCCTTCCAGGCCGTGGGCGGCAGCGATCCAACGCCTCCTCAGGCCGCCTGATCCAGTCGCCAGTCGATCAGGGAGGTGGGTTTGGCCGGGCGTCAGTAGTTGGCGCCGCTGCGGCGCTGGTGCACGGCCGTGATGCCCTCCGGATCCAGCAGGCCGCCCTGCTTCACCTGGGCGTAGAGGAGCCAGTGGTCACCGCATTCCATGCGCTGCTGCACGCTGGCCTCCAGCCAGGCCAGGGCCTCTGGCAGGATCGGCAGGCCGCCGGGGCTGCGCTCCAGCTCCAGGCCGGCGAACCGGTCGGCGCCGGGGGCAAACGGCTTGAGGAACTGCTTCATCGGCCCGCTCTCGCGGCCGGCGGCCAGCACGTTGAGGGCGAAGTGATCGCCCACGTGCAGCAGGGCCTCCACCGCCCGGTCCTTGGCCACGGCCACCGTGAAGCCCGGCGGCGTGAAGCTGGCCTGGCTCACCCAGCTGGCCACCATGGCGCCGCTGAGGCGGCTCTCACCCGAGCCTTTCTCGGTGGTGAGCACGCAGAGGGAGCCCACCACCCGGCCCAGGGCCTGGAGGGCCGGGCCGGTGCGGCTCTCGCTGAGGCCGCCGGCGGCCGCACGTCGCTCCTGGCGTCGCTTGGCGGTCTTGAGCTCGCGGCCGAGGGCGGTGCCGGTTTCCTCGATCGTCTTGATCGTGGCCGCATCGGGGCTGAACTTCACCTTGATCGGCGCGAAGGCGAAGCGAAAGCCGCCATCGCGCAGCTTGCTCTCCAGCAGATCCAGGGCTTCGCCGCTCCAGCCGAAGCTGCCGAACACGCCCACCGGCTTGGCGCGATCTCCTTCGGCCAGCACCGTGCCCAGGGCTGAGACGATCGGCGTGGGGGCGTGGCCGCCCAGGGTGGGGGAGCCGATCAGCAGGGCATCACAACCGCGGATCGCCGCCAGCAGCTGCTCGGCCGGCGTGAACTCGCAGTTGATGCTCTCCACGCGCACGCCGGTGCGGGAGATGCCCTGGGCCAGGGCGTCGGCGATGGCGGCGGTGTTGCCGTAGGCACTGGCGAACAGCAGGGCCACCGACTGGCTGGAGCGCTCGGTGCTCTCGCCCCAGCGGCGGTAGTCGGCCAGCAGGCTGCGCCAGCTCTGGGCGATGGCGGGGCCGTGGCCCGGGGCGATCGTGCGGATGTCGAGCTCCTCGAGCCGCTCCACCACCGCCTCCACCTGGCGGGCCATCGGCGCCATCAGGCAGTCGTAGTAGTAGCGGCGGTCTTCCTCGGTGCTGCTGCGGTTGGCCTCGGCCCAGGCCTCGCTGCAGAGGTGGGCGGCGAAGAATTTGCCGCTCATCAGCAGGCCCGTGCTCTCCTCAAAGGCCATCAAGCCGCCGGGCCAGCGGGGCGTGGGCACCGGGAGCAGCCGCAGCACGTGGCCGTGGCCGAGGGGCCGGCTGGCCTCCTGCTTCACCACGTCGATCGGCGGCAGCGGCGGGATCGGCGCCGCTTCTGGTGCGGCGTCGCCCGAGCTGGCAGCACCCGGTTTCTGGGGCTTCTGCTGGCTCCAGAGTTCTTCGAGCAGCTTGGCGCCGGTGTTGGAGGCCACCAGCATCAGGGCCGGCCAGCGGGCCGCCAGCTGGCGCAGCAGCGCCACCCTGTTGGGGTTGACGTGGCCCACCACCACCTTGAGGGCGGCATCCGGCGGGATCAGCGCCGCCAGCTGCTCCAGGTAGGGCCCGGCGAACGAAGCCCCGGGCGGGTGCACGAGCACAGGTGGCAGCGGATGGCCAGCGGCCGGCCGTTCGCTGGCCGTCGTGCCGCCGGACAGCAGAAAGCTGTTGGCCGTGGTGCCGCGCTCCAGGCCGTACTCCACCTCGAAGCGCAGGCGCTTCGGGCTGAGCCCCCGCAGACACACCAGTCCCTCGTCGAGGGGGATCTGGATCACCCGGCGATCTGAGGAGACCGCCGGTGCGGCCGTGGAGGCGGCCATCAGTAGTGATTCCCCACTTTGCGGTGGTGCACGGCGGTGGCGGCCTCGGTGTCGGCCACGTTGCCCTCCTCCACTTCGGCGTAGATGATCCAGTGGTCGGGGCCCTCCAGCCGCTGGGCCACGCGGCAGCCGAGGAAGGCCAGGGCATCACCGAGCACCGGGCCGCCGGCTGCGGCGCCATCGAGGGTGCTGACGCCGGCGAAGCGGTCGGCGCCGGGCGGGAAGCGCTTGAGGAAGTGGCGCAGCAGCTGCTGGTGATTGTCGTCGCGCAGGATGTTGAGCACGAAGCGATCGCCCACCTGCAGCAGGGCCTCGATGGCGCGGTCCTTGGCCACGGCCACGGTGATGCCCGGCGGCTCGAAGCTGGCCTGGCTCACCCAGCTGGCCACCATGGCCGAAGAGCGATCGCCCTGGCGGGCGGTCACCACGTAGAGGCCGCCGCTCAGACGCCCGAGGGCCCTGTCGAGGTCGCCATCGAGCGATTTCATCGCCGCGATCGTCTTGGCCTTGGTGAGCAGCTGGCCCAGGTCAGTGCCGGCCTCCTCGCAGCGCTGGTAGTCGCCGGTCTGGGGCACCTGGCGGATGCGCAGCGGCTCGAAGGCGCTCTTCTGGCCCAGGGCGCGCAGCTGGCCCGCCACGGTGTCGATCGGCTCATCGTTGCCGCCGAAGGCGTCGTAGCAGGCCACCCACTGTTTGGGCTTGAGGGCTGCCAGCAATGTGCCGATCGAGGCCTGCAGCTCGGCGTCGGCGTTGGCGGGCCAGGTGGGCACCACCACGGCGCTGGCCTCGCCCACCAGGGCGCTGAGCTCCTGGGGGTCGGTGGCGCGCAGGTCGACGAGCTGCACGGCGGCGCCGGCCTTCTGGATGCCGCGGGCCAGGGCCTGGCTGAGGCGGTCGCAGAAGCCATACTGGCTCACGTAGCAAACCGCCGCGTAGGCCTCACCCGTGCTGCGCTCGCTGCTCCAGCTGCGGTAGTCGTCGAGCCAGAGCGCCAGGTGCTCACGCAGCAGCGGCCCGTGCCCCACGGCGATGGTGGTGATTTCCGGCAGGGCGTCCATCCGCTTCATCGCCTGCAGCACGCTGCGGGCGTTGGGGCCCATCAGACACTCGTAGTAGAAGCGGAAATCCGGGGCGATGGCGCCGGGGTCGACGTCAAAGAGGTCGCCTGAGCAGTAGTGCAGGCCGAAGGCGTCGCAGGTGTAGAGGATGCCGGTGCCGTGGTCGAACGAGAAGATCGTGTCCGGCCAGTGCAGGTTCGGCGCGCTCAGAAACGCGAAGCGGTGCTGCACGCCGCTCTCGGGGTTGGTGCCCAGATCGAGTTCTTCGCCGCTCTTCACCGCCCGGCTCTTGAAGGGCCGGTGCACCTGGTTCTCCAGGAACTGGATCGCCACCTTGGAGGCCACGATCTCGATCTCGGGATTCAGGTCGAGCAGGTGGCCGATCAGGCCCGAGTGGTCGGGCTCGGTGTGGCTCACGATCAAAAAATCGATCGCCCGCGGGTCGATCTGCTCCTGCAGCAGCGGCAGCCAGCTGCCCTCGAACTTGAGGTGGCTGGTGTCGACCAGGGCGGTGCGCTCGCCCCGCACCAGGAAGCTGTTGTAGGTGGTGCCGTTGCGCAGGCCGAACTCGATGTCGAAACGGCTGCGGTCCCAGTCGAGCGAGCGGATGGTGGTGGTGTCCGCCCCGATCGGCTCAACCTGGAGGGTGAGGCGCGGTGCGGCACACGCGGGGGCAGCTGGGGTGGCGACCATCGGCACCAGGGGCGGCTGGCCGAACTGTAGGCAGGTTGGGCCTGCCGCTGGTCAGGCGAGCAGGATCGACCCCTGCTGCTCCAGGTCGTAGCCCTCCAGAAAGATCAGCATGTCGCGCCGATCAAAGCCAGGGCGGCCACCCTCAACTTTGCGCCGCCCACCATTCACGGCCAGGAACGTCCCCTCAAATCCACGAATCTCAAGGGCTGCGACCGTCTGACCTTTGAAGTCAGGGCCTAGCAATTTATCCAACGATTTGGCACTGAGCTTATTCGCTTTGCCTTGAAGGCGGCGAATGCGGCTGGAGTTACTTGAGCCCAGGACGCGCTCATTGAAATCACGGAAAGCGATACGATCATTGCTTTCGAAGTTGGTAATCGTGTCGAACTTGAGCCGGCGCTTTGTGGAGTTGCTCTGGACACCTTGAAAAATAAAGGTGTCCCGTGCTGATGTGCCTGTGAGATTGTCGCGGCCCTCCGTGGCCCGTATTTTTGACGGTCTGTCGGGTTGTGGAGATTGGGGAAATCCTGGGGGCTGTAGAGGTTGTGGAGGTGTAACTGGTGTAACTGGTGCAACCGGTTCTGAGGGTTTCGGGTCAGGGTCGACAGGCCTGACCGGTTCTTTCACGGCGGTGGGATCAAAGGTGGGAGCGCCAGGATCTGAAATGCGCCCGTTGGCGATGAAGTCGTCATCACCGCGTTGGCCATCAACGAAATGGAGCACGATGTCGTCTTGGCCATCGCCATTCAGGTCTTCAAATCGGGCGCCGGTGCCGCTGATCGGATCGAAGCTGAAGTTGTACCACTCGCTGGCTCCTCCGGGCGAGGTTGGTCCATATTTCCAGTAGCTATTTGTGGGGCTGCCGCTGGGTAAAAATAGTTTGAGAGTGGTTGATGCTCCTGGGGTGAGTCCTTCGTAGTTGACTGTAAAGAATCCTTCGCTGAACAGCAATCCTGCTGGCGTCGACTCAGGTGCTGGGTTTGGTGTGGACCCGACCGTTGGCGTGGGTCCGCCAGCTTCGGAGACGAATGTGACGAAGTCTTGGCCAGGCGTGGCAACGGCAAGCACGTTGGCCTGGTCCTTGTCGGCAATGCCGTCATTGTTGGCATCAAAGGGAAGGACGGACACGCTGAAATCAGCACTGGCTGACTGCAGTTGTGAGTCTGTCGCCTGAACCGTGATCAGGGCTGTTCCTGTCTTTGATTGGCCGAGGGAGATGGCCAGGCTTCCCGTGATTGGATCAATGGTTGTGCCAACGAGTTGGGGATTGCTGTTGCGGGTGACAGAGTAGCTGAGAGAGGAATCAACCTGGTCGGGATCGGTAAATGCGGAGAGTAGATTGATGGTGATCGGGGGATCATTCTCCGAAGCCTCAATATTATTGATCCCACTGCTTGTGGGCGGCTCATTGACATCGGTGACGGCCAGGGAGAAGGCTGCCGACACGGGCGCGCTGTCTGGCAGGGAAGGATCGCTGGCGGAGACGCTGACGGCGTAGGAGGTTTTGGTCTCGAAGTCGAGAGCCGTGCCGGCCTTGAGGAACAGCTCATTGCCGATCACCTCGAAGCTGGCGGCATCAGCACCAGCGAGCGTGATCACGTTGCTGCCGAGGGCGTCATCGCTGATGGCGATGTCAGCCACCTTGATGCGGCTGGTGGTGCTGGTGTTTTCGGCGAGGGAGGCGATGGTGTTGGTGAGGCTCAGTGCTGTGGGGGGAGCATTGAGCGTCAGTTGCGCCGCCAGCGGCACCGCCGCCTGGCCATCGCTGAAGGCCAGTTGCAGGGTGAGGGCGGCAAGCTGTTCTTCGCTGATGCCGATGGGGGCGGTGGCCTTGACGGTGGTGCCTGAGGTGGTGATCCAGGACGGCCCCTCCAGCTTCACCAGCTGGAGCGGGTTGCCATCGGGATCGCTCGCCAGGGAGCCGAGGTCGCGGCTCAGCTCCACGCCCGGCTGGAGGCTGAGCGCGATCAAGGGTGTGTCCAGCTGGGGAGCCGCGTTCACCGTAATCCCCAGGGCCTGCAGTTGCTGGCGGATCGCGGTCCAGCTGCCCGTTGGGGCCAGGCCATCCACCAACAGCTGGTCGCGACCCAGCTCGAAGTCGAGGATTCGGAGGGTTCCCTCCGGCGCGGGGATGGAGCTGTCGATCAGGAGGAGATCCCGCTGGCCATCCACCAGGCCCACCACCGCGGGCAGCCCAAGCGCGGCGGTGTTGGCCAGGAGGCTGCCGCCGATCACCGTGTCGTTGGCTGCCCGCAGCAGGAACTGATCCGTGCCGAGTCCGCCCACCAGGATGTTGCCGCCCTGGCTGTCGGTGTTGAACAGCTCGTCGTTTCCGCCGGCGGCATCGATCAGGGAGTCCACCCCAGCAAAGATGCGCTCGCCCGACTCCGACCCCAGCACCGTCACATCAGCCAGCTGAACGCCGGCCCGGGGCAGGGTGGCGAAATCGGTCGGGTTGAGCAGCGAAAGGCCGCCGGTGGCGTCCACCGCCAGGCCGAACACCAGATCCAGTTCACGCCAGAGCGGTTGCCAGCTGATCTCCGGCGTGACCTCGGGTGTGAGGCTGAGGCTGAGGTCGCCAGCGGCAACCACGGTTTCGCTGGCCCACAGGGGAAGACCGGAGAAGGAATTCACCCCATCGAGGAAGACAAACGTGCCGACTGCCTCATCCGTTGAAACGGTGAGATCGAGGAAGCCGCGGCGATTGGTATCCGCGTAGCTCAGCCCGTTCACATAGCCGGTGAACAGGCCATCGAGGCCATCCACGGCGGGATAGACCGCCCGGATGTAGGCGTCGGCGCCGGGAAGAATCCGTTCAAGGCCAGGTGAGGTGACGCCCGGGGTTCCGAATTCCACCCCCGCCACCGTGCCGGGCGGCTGGGTGCCAGGGCCGGGGCTGATCGTGTCGAGCACGCCGGCCCAGGCGTTATGGGTGTCGCCGTTGAGGCTGATCAGCCGCTTGCCCAGGGCCAGGGCGCTCTGCAGGATCGTCTCCCGCTCCACGCCGTAGCCGTCCCAGGCATCGAGGTTGTAGGGGATCTTGCCAGCTTCGTCGAACAGGGCCTGCTCCGCAGGCGTGAGATCGGCAAAGCTGGTGCCGGTTGCCAGCTTCTGCAGCGGCGCGGCGTACTTGTCAAGCAGGCTGGGATCCCCGGGGTTGAGCAGCAGCTCGGCGGGAACGGCCATGCTCTGCATCAGGGTCTGCTGGCCCAGCACCTGCCAGGCGGCGGTGGAGGTGGCCAGCTGCTGCTGCAGCCAGGCCAGCTGGCCGTCGCCGATCATGTCGCGGCTGGGATCCCCCCAGGCCTGCTGCACGGTGGCGGCTACCAACTCCTGGGTCACAGCCGGTGCCAGGGCGGCGGCGAAGGCCGGGATGGCGGCGGGGTCGGCGGGTGGGGTGAGGCCGAGCTGGGCGGCATAGGTGGCCACCTGGGCCGGATCGGCCAGGATGGCGCCGATCCGGGCCTGCACTGCGGCGGCATCGGGGTAGGCCAGCTGCTCATCACGGGCTGTGAGCCGGGTTTCGAGCATGTGCAGACTGAGCACATCGCCGAAGTTGAAGGAGCGGTAGGCCTGGGTGAGCGGCGAGAGGGCGGTGGCGCCGTCGCTGGCCTGGCGTTGGCCGGGCTCGCGGATCGGCAGCCATTCGTAATAGGCCCGGAGAGCGGCATCGCGGCGGGCCAGCCAGTCGCCCTCCGTCTCGCTCTGGTGGTTTTCGGCGCCGCCGCTCCAGCTGTTGTTGGCGGTTTCGTGGTCGTCCCAGCCGGCGATCAGCGGCGCGATGGCCCGCAGGTTCTGCAGGTTGCTATCTGTGTGGTATTGCGCGTAGCGCTGGCGGTAGTCATCGAGGCTGATGATCTCGCGCTCCGGCAGGAACCCCCGGTCTGCGGCGGCATCCTCGGCGGTTCCGTAGCCACCGGGGCCGTACTCGTAGATGTAATCGCCTAAGTGCAGCAGCGCGTCATAGGGGTTGACGGCGTGGATCGCGGCGGCGCGGCCGTAGGCCGCGAACTGCTCAGCGGCGGTGAAGTTGGCGCAGGAGAACACCGCCAGCCGCACCGGATCGCTGCCCACCGGCAGGGTCTTGGTCTGGCCCACCATCGACACCGCCCCGCCGGCGCGGAAGCGGTAGTAGTAAGACGTGTCTGCCGCCAGACCATCGGCCTCCACCTTCACGGTCCAGTCGCGGCCGGCGCTGGTGGTGAACACACCGCTGTCGATCAGGGAGTCAGCGCTGAAATCTGCGGAGCTGGCCACCTCCCACTGCACATCCACCAGGCCGGAGAACTCCGCAGGTGGGGTGATCCGGGTCCAGAGGATCACCGAGTCGGCGTAGGGATCACCTGAAGCCACGCCATGGCTGAAGCTGAGCCCGCTGGGTACGGCACGGCCGAGAGCCAGATCGAGCAGCAGCGGGTCGTGGTCGGAGGTGCGGTAAGGGTCGGGTGCGAAGAAATCCCGCACCGCCGCATTGCCGTTGCTGTTGGTGTCGAGGTTGTAATTGCGGAAGGCCCCCTCGGCGGCGTTGATGCTCCAGTCGAGGGCGGCGGTGACCTGGGGAACCAGCGAGGGCGAGATCAGCAGGTGATCCAGGGCCCCGCTCATGTCCACCGGGTTGAAGAAGGCGTAGCTCGACGGTGGCTCGGCGGTGAAGCTGGGCAGGGCATTGCGATAGCCAGCCGCTTCGAACACCCGGATCGGATCTTCCTTGGCGTAGGCGTTGATGTCACCCAGCACCACCCAGTCGGCATCGCCGCTGCTGGTGGGATCGCTGTTGATCCATTGCAGCAACTCGCTGGCGGCTGCGGTGCGGGTGGCGTTGAAGGCCGACTGGCCATCCTGCTGGTCGAGATCGGCACTGGCGGCACCGGTGGCGCCCTTCGACTTGAGGTGGTTGACCACCACGTTCACCGTTTCGCCGCTGGCCAGGTCGCGGAAGGTCTGGGCCAGGGCCGGGCGGTTCTTCGGGGTGCCGCTGGCCAGGGGATCGGTGAAATTCGGCGTATCCAACACCTGGAAGGCGCCGCTGGGGGCCACGGCGAGGGTGTTGTAGATCAGACCCACCTTGATCGCGTCGCTGCCGATCAGGCCGGTGGGCACATAGCTGTAGGAGCGGCCGGAATCGGTTGGCTGAGCTTCGTTGAGCTTGGCCACGATCGCGGCCAGGGTGGCGTCGTCGCTGTCGTTCTCCAGCTCCATCAGGCCGATCACATCGGCCTGCAGCCCTTGGAGGGCGGCGGTGAGTTTGCTGAGCTGGCGCTCCAGTTCCTCGGGGGTGTCGGCACCGCGGGGATCCAGGCCCGTGGCCGTGGTCGCTCCTGGGGCGTCAACCGTGGTGAAGGTGTTGAGCACGTTGAAGCTGGCCAGGCGAAGTTGGCCAGGGAGCGCTGGCGCCGGGGCTGCTGGCCTGGGGTTCTCAGTGATGAAATTGGGCAGCGCTGTCGGGTGCAGCCGGTATTTGCTGAAGCCGTAGGCGAGCACCCCTTCGAGGTCGCGGACGGTGTCGCCGCGGCGCAGCAGCTGATCGCGAACGGGTGCGGCTGGGGTGGCGGCTGAGGCCGGGCGGTAGCTGCTGTTGCTGCCGTCGTCGAGCACCAGCTCCCGCAGGGCGGTGGCCTGCTCGGCGGCATAGGCGGCAGGGCCCGGTTCCATCACGTTGGTGGGCTGCAGCGGCAGGCCGCCGGCGCTGAGTTCGATCTCCCCGAAGCGGAACTGGCCGTAGAGCCCATTCACGGAGAGGATCTCCGGGAAGCGCACCCACATGCCCTCATAGGGCTCCAGGTCGAGCGCTGTGCTGCGCTGGGCCAGCAGGTCTGGAATCTCAACCGGGCGGGTATCCGCCAGCCTTCCCTGGGCCTCCACCGTGAGGGACTGCACGGAGCTGAGGATGGTCTGGCCGAAGCTCTCGCTCACCAGGCCGCTCACCAGCACCCGGTCGCCCAGCACCACATCGACGTTGCTGCCGGTTAAGGGGTAGGCCACATAGAGGCCTTCGGAGCTGAGATCACTGGTGTCCCAGTCGCTGGTTTCCTCCTGCAGGAAGAAACCGCCCAGTTCACCGCTGAGCTGGAAGTCGCCCACCACCACCGCTCGCAGGGTGACGCTCTGGCCCACCAGGGGGCTGGCGCTGCCGCTGCCCTGCACGGCGGAGATGGGCGTGATGCGGTCGTTGTCGAGGATGGTGATCTCGGCCAGGGCGCCGGAGGCAGCCAGGGCGTAGCCCGAGGGTGCGGTGATCTCAATGGCCAGGATTTCGCTGCCTTCGTCGAGATCGTCGTCGCGCACCTCGATCGCCAGGTCGATGCTGGTGCTGCCCGCTGGGATCACGACCGAGGCGGGCAGGGGCGTGGTGAGGTCGTCGTTGGTGGCCAGGCCCGCGCCGCTGCGCAGGCTGATCGGTACCGTGAGCGCATCTTTTGTGCTGCCGGTGCGGCTGATGCGCACGCTGGCCGTGCCTCCGGATTCGCTGGCCTGAGCCACGATCGCCTGGATCGCCACCTCCGGCAGGGCGGGGAGTTGGGGGATGGCGATCGCCAGGTCGTCGATCGCCAGGCCGTGGTCGCTACCGGGGTCATTGACTTCCGTCCAGCGCAGCCAGAGGGTGGCGTCTTCGGCCCACGGGATGGCGGTGAGATCGAGCGTGCCGCCACGGTTCTCCACCCTTCCGGCGGTGTTCCCATCCACTGCGGCAGCTGTGCCGGTGGCTACAGGAGAGGTCCAATTGAAGCTGCCGCCCGGTGCCACCCAGGAGGCCACCTGATCAAAGCTGGTGCCGTAGCCGTATTCCAGCACCATCGTCTGGGCGGTGGTGTTGCCGCCGTTGCGCCACTGCTCACCGTTGAACGAGACATTGAGGCTGCTGATGGCGCTGCCGCTGACGTTGCTGAGGGCCAGGGCAAACCAGCCGGCCACGCTGCCGCTGGCCGGTGAATCGAAATAGCTGCCCCCGGAGCCCAAACCACCGAGGGCCCGATCGCTGTCGCCACTGGTTCCGTAGCTCAGGAAGGAGCCGGTGTTGGCTGCGCCCGTGTCGGCGTTGTAGGAGCTGATCGCAACAGGCGAAGCGGCAGGCTGGCGGAACAGAAACCAACCGGGCAGGGTCAGATCGTTGGTCCAGGCGTTGCCGCTTCCGGATGCTGCCAAGGTGTCGAAGGACTGGCTATAGCTACCTGAGAACGAAGCGGCCATGGTCTGGGGTGGTGAACGGGCTGGATCGGACTGGACATCCCGTGAGCCGGGAGACAAACGGGAAAAGCCGACCGCCCCCGGTGCAGGCGATCGGCTTTTGAGAGCAATCAGGCGAAGACGAAGTTGGCCTGATTGTTGAGAGCGGCGGCGCTCACACCGGTGAAATGACCGATGCTGGTGCCTGACACGTTGAGCAAGGTGTCGGCGCCCACCTGGCTGAAGCTGAGGTCGGAGAAGCTGGCACCGCGCAGGCCAACCAGGTCTTCTCCGGCCTTGAAGTCCATCACGAACTGCTTGGCGGCTGGCAGGTCGCCAGGGCCGCTCACCAGCCAGAACTGGTCGCTGCCGGCACCACCATTGAGGTAGTTGGTGCCAGCACCATCCAGGATGGTGAACACGTCGTTGCCATCGCCACCGAGCGCCCGGTTACCCGAGCTACCGATCACGAAGTCGTCGTTGCCGCCCATGCCACTGAGGCGGTTGCCGTCGCCGGCGATGGCCCAGATCTGGTCGCTGTCAGCGCCGCCGGTGATCACATCGCGAGTGCCGGCGTAGACGGTGTTGGCACCAGAGCCGGTGAAGATCGTGTTGCGGAACCCGTTATTCAGGGCGCTGTCGACTTCATCGGAGCCGGCTCCGGTGAAGATGGTGTTCGCCTTGAAGGTGAGCTGTTCAGCTGGATTGGCTTCGAGCAGCAGATCGTCGCCGCTGCTGAACGCCACTGTCGGGCTCACTACTGCATTCTGGGCGGTGATCAGGCGCTCAGCGGCCGTTTCTCCGCCCAGCAGCATTGCATCCATCGCCTTGGCTACGTGGGCCTGGTCGACCATGCCGGGCACACCATTGATCACTGTGCCGTAGGCCTCAATCCCGGTGCTCACGAACTCTTCAATGAGCTCGCTGTCTGCGCCCTGGTAATAGAGGGGCACTGGTCGCTGGGTGTGGGTCCACCAGCCGTCACCGATGCCAGTGGTGCCGTCATTGAGGGTGGTGGTGGTTCCCCAGAAGTGGCCCACCTTCTCAGCATCGCCGCTCACCCACTGGCTGGTGCCGCCGCGGGTGAGGGTAGGTGTGAGCAAGGTGTCGTAACCCTTGTTGCCGCCTTCGGTGGCCTCATTTGTTCCAAGTTCGCTGGCCAAGATCGATTCGGCCACTTCCTTGGGGAAGTTGGGGAGCAGCGTGAGGTAGTGATCATGGTCGGCGGTGACCATCACGGTATTCTCCCCCCAGCCTCCGTTCGCTTCCACCCACTCGGTCACGGTGGTGGTCACGTCGTTGAGGTCGTGCATAGTGCCGAGCAACAGGTCCATGTTGACGGCGTGGGCAGCCCAGTCGATATCACCCACTTCCACCATCAGCCAGAAGCCATCTTCATCTTTTCCAAGGGCTTCGAGAGCCTGGCCGGTGAGCTGGGCAACTGTGGGGCTTGCCTTGAGCTCCGCCGCCAGAGCATCGCCGGAGAGGGCGGTGTTTGCGGGAGTGATATTTGAATTGTTGACGTAGGCGCCAGTACCCGTGGCCGAGTAATCGCTGTCTGCGGTCCGCCATGGCAGGTTGCCGCCCTGACCCTTGGCACCGTAGATACCCATCAGGTGATCTGATTCGGGATCAAAAGCATCAACGGCCGCCTCGAGAATTTCAAGAGCGCTCCGCTCGGCGTTGGCGTCGGTGTAGTTGTCCGGTCTGGCCACTACAGTCCAGCCTTCCTGGCTAATACTGGGTCCGGATGGAATCTGGGTCAGAATGGGTTTTCCGTCCGAATCCGTCCCTGTCTCTTCCTGCTGGCTCACCTGGTAGGTGCCGTCCATCAGGCGTGTCAGCGTAGCTGAGTTGATATAGCTGCTGCTACCTGCGGGATTACCTCCACCCAGCACCACTTGGGGCTGAGCGTGGAACAGCATCTCGTCAAGAATATTGTCGGTTAAATCAAGGGGATGACCATCAACGCCAAATTTGCCTGCATTCGACGATTCTTGATATTTACCGCGATTGTTAACGTTGGCAACAGCGGCGGCAGGGGTGGCATGGTTAATCGGCACCGAGGTGACAACACCGCCGGATTTGCCCAGCTCTTGAGCCTCCATCAAGATGGATTCAAATCCATGCTCATGGATGTCAACGGAAATAGCTCCGTTATACGTCTTGATGCCGCCGTACAGAGTTGAAGCAGTATTGGCCGAATCCGGATAATCACCTTTGATGTATTCAGGATCAAAACCAGGAGAGGTAGTGCCTCTGCTGTCATAATAATCTGCGTCCCAGGGAAAGTCGCCTCCTTTCTCGCTTTCCCAGTTCACATAGGTGAGAGAAGGGTCGAATGCGAAGCCCTCGCGCAGTGGAGCATCGCCTGTGTTGTGAGTTCCGGTGCTTCCCTGAAGTGCGCTATTGCTTGTTCGTCCATCGATCTTGGTAGATCCTGTTGTAGCAAGCGTAAAGCCGTCGAAATTCTGGTAGGGATTACCTGAGCCTTTGCCGGCTGTGTAATAGTCGTCGAGGGTGCGACTCGCGAATAAGCTGCTTATCTCATCAGCCGTCTTGCCTTCGCCAAGTAGAAGATCGATTTCTTGCTTGACCTGGTTGTAGATGGCGCTGGCTCGGGTCATCTCCCAGCCCATGCCATCGCCAATGATCAGGATGGTGTTCTTTGTCATTGGGAAAAATTTAGGATGATTTGATTGGGTGGTTGAACTTAAAGGGCTTGAACCTTGAGGCTTGGTGACGCTGGCGATTTCCAGTAATAAATTATTTGTGTAGGCTTGCCATTAGGGCATGAGATTAACCTTGCCAAGCATGACAAGCTGATCTCCCCCTAAAATTAAAGCTCAGCAGGTAACACAGTGTTGTGTTTTAAATGGCCGTGTTGTGTATTCGTCAACACCGCCAAGCATCAGGCGAAGACGAAGTTGGCCTGATTGTTGAGAGCGGCGGCGCTCACACCGGTGAAATGACCAATGCTGGTACCGGACACGTTGAGCAAGGTGTCGGCGCCCACCTGGCTGAAGCTGAGGTCGGAGAAGCTGGCACCGCGCAGGCCAACTAGGTCTTCTCCGGCCTTGAAGTCCATCACGAACTGCTTGGCGGCTGGCAGGTCGCCAGGGCCGCTCACCAGCCAGAACTGGTCGCTGCCGGCACCACCATTGAGGTAGTTGGTGCCAGCACCATCCAGGATGGTGAACACGTCGTTGCCATCGCCACCGAGCGCCCGGTTACCCGAGCTACCGATCACGAAGTCGTCGTTGCCGCCCATGCCGCTGAGGCGGTTGCCGTCGCCGGCGATGGCCCAGATCTGGTCGCTGTCAGCGCCGCCGGTGATCACATCGCGAGTGCCGGCGTAGACGGTGTTGGCACCGGAGCCGGTGAAGATCGTGTTGTCGCCGCCGCCAGTGAGGGCGATGTCGATCTCATCGTTGCCGGCGCCGGTGAACACGGTGTCGAGACGGCCGTCGAAGCCGGGGATGGTGGAGGCGCCCGGCAGGGTGGTGTCGTCACCACTGGTGCCGACCCGCACCGGATCGATCACCGCATCGCTGCGCACCGCCAGGTTCTGCAGGCGGGTATCGAGAGCCTGGGCCGTGTCGGCCTCGGCGTAGGGGTTTTCAGGGCTGTGGTTGGCGGCCAGGAATTCGGCCAGGGCGTCCTGTTCGGAACCGTCGGCGGCGAAGGTGGCCACACCGGTGCGTGGCGCCGAGTCGCTCGCCGTGAGATCCAGGCGGTTGGGGTTGGTGAGGCTGGTGAAGGGGTAGCCGTCTCCGCCCCCGGCCAGGAAGTTGAGCGTCACCATGCGGATCGAGCGGGCCGGATCGCCCACCACGGCCCCATCGCGCACCACGACGTCGAGGTCGTTGCCGGCCTGATCTTCGATGGTGAGATTCAGCACCCGCTCCCCGGCCGGGCGGCTCAGGTCGTAGCTGAAGGCCATGCCGCCCACCTGGGGGAAGCGGCCGCCGCCGGCACCGGCGGCGACACCGAACTCGATCAGGGCCTTCAGTTCGGCCGGGGTGACGCTCACCAGCGAAAGGCCGTTGTTGAAGCTCAGGGCGTTGGCGATGTCGTTGCGGGAGATGCCGCCCTCCGGCTTCACCACATTGCCCTGGGCGTCGAACACCGCTGCGGTGGGCAGTAGCTCGGGCACGCCGTCCACCGAGCCTGTGGGAATCAGAGACTGGCCGATCGAGTTGCGGATGCCGCCGCCGTTCTTGAGTGACACCATCACGGTGGGGTCGACCTGGCGGGCGTAGGCCAGGTTGGCGTCGGCGGTGAGATTGCCGAGGTTGGTCTCCTCGCTGCGCACCCCAGGGTTGCGGTTGCCGTTGAGGAACACGTCGCTCACGCCGAACCATTCCGATTCCTGGGCCACGATCACCTCGCGCAGGGTGTCGGCCACCTCCTGTACACGGGCATCGATGAAGTCCTCGGCATTGAGGGCCTCCAGGCCAGCGGCATCGGTGCGGTAGGCGCCGCTGATGGTGGGGTCGTAGCTCTCGGGGATGATTGTGCCGGCAGCATCGAAATCGAGCACCAGCCGGCCCAGATACTTGTAGGTGCCGTCTGTGTTCACCACCGCCACCGGCTTGCCGTCGGCGTCGCTCGTGATGATCGGGTACACGCCCTGGGTGCTGTCACCGGGGCGGGCGGAGTCGTCAGCGTCGAACAGGCGGCTGTTGGAGCCGCCGGCCACGATGATGTCCACATGGCGCAGGCGCTCGGCCAGGGCCTGCTCGATGCTCAGCTGCTGCATGTGGGCCAGCAGGATCACCTTGTTGAGCCCCGGATTGGCAGCGATCAGGGCATCCACATCGCTCTGGATCTCAGCGGCGAGGGCGTCGAGCTCAGCCGGTGTGGGGGTGCCGCTGAACGGTGCCGGGGCGATGCCCACGTCGCCCGGGCTGGAGATGGTCTTGAGCCAGGGGGTGGTGGCGCCGACCACACCCACCTGCTCGCCGTTGACGTCGAACACCACGCTGCTGGTGATGCTGTTGGCCTCGGGAGCCTGGCCGCCCGGCACCACCAGGCCGGCCAGGTTGACGTCGGTGGAGAAGTCCAGGTTGCTGCTGAGATAGGGAAAGGCGGTGCCGGGGAAATCTTCCGAGCCGCCGATCAGATCCTTGATCACCTCAGGGCCCTGGTCGAATTCGTGGTTGCCGAAGGCGATCGCCTGCACCCCAAGGGCGTTCTGGATCAGCACATCGCCGCGGCCAAATCCCAGGAGATTCCCATTCTGATCTCTGTAGCCGTAAGCCGGAGCCGAGGCGCCATAGAACAGGCCGGGGATCCAGGCGTCGCCGCTGGAGAGGGTGAGGGTGTTAGCGAATCCGGGGATGCCGTCGAGGTCGATGTCCTGGGCGCGCAGGGCATTGAGCACACCGGAGAGCCGGGGGGCGTCATCGAGGGCGCTGATGTTGCCTTCCTGGTCGGCCAGGTGGAAGAGCTGGAGCTTGAAGGCGCTGCCTTGCGCCAGGGGGGCGGCGCTGGTGATGCTCACCACGTCGTTGCCCTCGCTGCTGGCGATCAGGCCGGCGGGCTCGCCGGCGGCGCTGCGCAGGAAGGTGATGCCCTCGATGCGGTTCGAGCCAGGGAACACCACCGGATCGACGGCGGCCACGTTGTAGGGGTCGGTGATGTCGAACACCGCCGCCACGCTGGTGGTGGTGCGCTCCAGGGCCACGAAGGCATAGGTGCGGCCGGCCACGGTGGCGATCTCCACCATTTCGGGCTCGGTGCCCTTGTCGTCGTCGCGGTTGCCGGCCATCAGGCCCAGGCTGTTGGCCAGCTCTTCAAGCTGATCGCTGGAATCGAACACCACGTTGCCCTTGGCGTCGTAGATGCGCAGCGAGCGGGAGCCGATGCTGAAGGGCTTGTCGATCAGGCCATCGCCGTCGATGTCGCCGGTTTCGTTGAGCAGGTTGAGGCGGGTGCGGCTGACCCCCGTGGCGGCCGCGAAGGCGGCATTCAGCGCGGCCACACCGGGGTGATCCCGGAAGGGGACGCCATTCACCAGGTCACCACTGTTGGCCCGGGTGAGGTCGTAGAGGACTGATTCTTCCTCGAACAACACCCCGTTCACAGTGAGATCCTCGCCCGGGTAAGCGCGTGAATCCCCTTCACCCGCCGCCAGCAGGAACTGGCGGCCCTGGGCATCGGTGTAGGTGGCGATGCCGTCCGGCATGGTGAGGCCGTACAGCGGCAAGCCGCTCACGGGCAGATAGCGGTTGCCGCCGCCGCTGCTGCCGTCCACATCCCGGTCGGAGCTGTCGAAACCGGCGCCGTCGAAGCTCACCACGGTGAAGGTGTTGCCACTGGCGCCTTCGGTGCCGAAGTCGTTGTCGTAGTTGATCACCAGCGCGCCGTCGTCGCGGATGGTGAGACCTTCGGGTTTGTCGTAGGCCAGGCTGCCGCCGATTGAGGGCAGGTTGAACAGCTCGATTTTGTGGGCCAGGCGGATGCCGGCGGCCGCCAGGGCATCGGCGCTGGAGGTGCTGAAGATGTCAGGAGTGGCCGGATCGCCGTCGTGGTCGATCAGGATGCGGCGGTTGTCGAGCAGCTCAGGGCTGGCCAGGCCGATGGCGGCCAGCCAGCCATCGGTGGCCTGGTTGGCGGCGGTGGTGAGCGGCAGGGTGTTGGTGGCGCCGCGCAGGTCCACCTCGAACACGTGCTTGAAGCCGGTGAGGCTGCGGCTGCTGTCGCGCTCGATCACCAGGAACACGCCGCGGTCCGGGTCAAAGGCCACATCGCCGATCTTGTCCTGGCCGGCGCGGCCGCTCAGCAGGTAGAGGTGTTCCTTCACCGGGGCACCGGTGGCAGGATCGATGGCCAGGATGCGGGTGAGCTCGGAGAGGCTGCGGCCTTCGGTGACGCCGTCGCCGTTGGCATCCACATCCAGCGGGCTTTGCATGAAGGCATAGAGCAACCCATCGGTGGGGTTGAAGGCCATGCCCTCGATGCCGCGATTGCTCCAGCGGTTGCCGTAGACGGCGGGCAGGCTGTCGATCGTTTCGGCGCCGATCGGGGTGGCGCCATCCACGTTGTGCTGGGCCGCAAGCTGGGCTTTCTGGCCGGCGGGGATGTAGCGCTGGATCAGGTTGCCGCTGGCGGCATCGAAGATGGCGATCTGGCCGCGGTATTCATCGCCCACGGCGAACACCGGGCGTTCGCTGCCACCGATGGTGAGCGTGAACAGCGACACCGTCTCTGAATCGATGCCAAAGGGGTCGTAGGCCAGCAGATTGCTGTCGCCATCGATCGGCACGTCATCTTTACCCGCCAGTTGCGGCAGGCCGGTGAGGGGGGTGCCGTCGGGGCGGTTGAGGCCAATGCGGCCGAGCTCGCTGATGGCTCCGGTGGCGCGGTTCATCCCCAGCTTGTAGATGCTGGGTTGGAAGTCGGGATCGAGAAACTCGCGCTTGCCGTCGATCAGATCGCCGTTGGGGCCCCGGTCGGTGATCGAGTAATAGATGTCGAGCTCGGTGCCGTTGACGGTTTCCGTGCCGGCGAAGGTGAGGCCCGAGAGGCCACCAGCCTGTACATCTGCCGGTTGATTGGCGGCACCGGCCGCATACTCCAGCTCGAAATTGAAGTTTTGGGCGCTGGCGACGCCGCGGCTCCAGTCCTTGATGCCGGCCGAGAAGATCTCCTTCACCACGGGCTCGGCGCCGCTGAGATCGAGCACCGCGAAGGCATTGTTCTCCTGCAGGGAGATCCAGGCCGTGCTGCCATCGGCACTGATGGCGATCGCCTCGGGCTCGATGTCCTGGGCCACCGTGGTGGTCACACCCAGGCGCTGGCCGATGCGGATGCCGCGGTTGATCAGTTCGGCGCGGCGGTTTTCCCAGGCGCCGAAGCCGATGGTCTGCACGTCGGCCTGAACAGGCGCCACCGGTGTGGCGGCCAGGTAGCCGCTGGTGTTGATCACCGAGATCGAGCCTTCGGGATCGATGGTGTACAGCGCATTCGGCTCGCCCTCATTGGTGACGAGCAGCTTGCTGCCGTCGCCGTTGAACTTCACCATGTCGGGTAGGGGACCGACGCTCACGGTGCTGAGGTGAACGGGCAGGGCCGGGTTGCTCAGGTCATAAAATTGAACAAACCCAGGACCACTTGAATCCGTTTCCTCGACGGCGACCGCCAGCAGTTTTCCGAAAACTGCTGCGCTCTGTAGGGTTTCGCTGTTGTCGAGCGGGGTGGCTACCGCAACAGCCTTGGGGTTGGCTGGATCGCTCAGATCGCTGACCACAATGGCGCCGGAACCGCCGCCAACGGTGTACAAGTAGCCCGTGATCGGGTTGTAAGCGGAGATCTCGGCGTTGGCCCCGAGAGCCGAGACGTCGATCACGCCATCCTGGGCAGTGATGGCAGGGGCAAGCAGATTAAAAGCCAGGGCCACGATCTTGGATCAGAGGACTTTGGCCAACCCTCTCAACTCAGATTGGGAAACCCGTTAAGGGGGATTTAACAAGGGACGCTGATGTCAGTTGAAATACGTTTTCAAGTGCGTGCAATCGCTGAGCCTATGTGTTGAGCAATACATCTCGATGGGCCGGGTCGTCTGTACCCAACGGCCACCGGATGGCCCAGCAGGGTCTGCGCCACCGGGGTCAGAGCCAGTGCCAGTCGCTGAAGGCCGCCGCCTGGCCGCAGGGCAGGGTCCATACCCTGGCGCCGCGGATCTGGAAGCGGCGGCCCTGGCTGTCGATGCGCACTCCCGCGTAGTCGCTGATGGCGTGCTGGCGCTGCACGCTGGCCAGGGCCTGGGCGCGCCCGGCGCGCTCGGCCGGCTCGGCGGTGAGCCGTGAGGGCATGCCCACCAGCGCATCCCAGGGGCGGCGCCAGAGCCGCAGGGCGGCCCGGTTGGCGTAGATCAGCCGGGGGCCCGGATCGCCGCCGGGATCAGCGCCGTCGTGGGCCAGCACCACCGTGGCGGCGGCAAACAGGGCCTGGCTCCACTGCAGCGGCGTGGCGTCGGCGCCCAGCCCCGCCAGCAGGGGCCTGCCGAAGGCCTGCGCGTGGCTGTGCAGCAGCTGGCCCACCAACTGCTGGGTGGCTGGGGTCAACCAGCCCGGCACGATCGGCTCAACCGCTGCCGGCATCGCTCGCTGCGGCGGTCTCCTGGCCGCCCTCATGGCCGTTGTCCATCGCCCGGGCCATGGCCAGGGCGGCCATCGCCTGGCCGTGCTCGCGCACGTGGGCGAGGAAGCGCTGGTTGGCCTCCGGGAACTGGGGCGCCTCGGCCAGGGGCAGGGGACCGGCGGCGTCCAGGCCGGTGTCCCCCTCCAGGGCAGGGGTGATCACCACCAGGTCGGGATCGAGGGCGGCGTCGTAGCGCCACCAGCGGCTGGGGTCGGTGATGGCGCCGTGCACCGGCTGCTGGGGGCCGCCACTGGCTCCAGACTCCTCGCCCCGGGCGCGGGCCTGGCGGGCCTGCCTGGCCAGGGCGCGGCGGCGTCGCTTGGCCAGGTCGCCCAGCAGCTGGGAGCGGGTGCGGCCGCGCAGCTGGAAGAGCACGAAGGGGTCTTCGCTGAAGCGGTCGCCCATCAGGTAGAACACCGCGCTCACGTGCTTGCAGGGGTTGGCCTTGTCGGGGCAGCTGCACTCGCTGCGCACCTCCTGCAACTTGAACGGGAACAGGCGCTTGCCGCTGGCGGCGAAGGCCCGCTCGATGTCCTGGGGCATGACGCCCGCCAGCAGCTGGGCCGACCAGCGGGCCTTCTGGGTGAGGGCGTCGAGCACATAGCCCCAGTCCTCGTCGTTGAGCACGTCGAGCCAGAGCTTCACCTTGTAGGGCTCCTCGCCGCTGCCCTGCACGCGGGCATGCACCCGCCGCCCCTCGAAGCGGATCGAGGTGACGTTGCCGGAGCGGGCATACTCCCAGGCGCGCTCCAGCCGCTTCTTGAAGCGGTAGCCGTGGATCAGCTCCATCCACTGCTCCACCCACCAGGGTTGCTGGCCCAGGCCCTCGTCGCCCAGCTGGGTGTTGATGGCGGGGGAGGAAACGGTCATCGCCGGCCCGCGGGAATGAAGACTTCATTCTGCTGGCTGGCCAGCAGGGCCCGGCCGCTCAGCACCAGCACCGCGGCGTTGAGCAGGTGCCAGAACAGGTGGGTGCCGATCGGAAAGAGCGGGCAGAGGGCATTGTCCACACTGCGCAGCAGCAGCGACAGGCTGAACAGGCCGGTGGCCGCCAGCAGCAGCTCTGAGTGCTGCTGGCGCAGCTGATGCCAGGCCAGCAGGGCCAGCACCGCCAGGGTGGGGGCGTAGGCCAGCGATCCGTTCAGCATGCCGGGAAAGCCCCGCCCCGCCAGGCAGGCCAGCAGGAAGGCCAGGCAGAGGCCCGCCGCCGGTGCGGCGCCCAGGCCCACCTGCCGGCGCAGGTAGAGCAGCAGGAACAGCAGCTGGAACAGCAGGATCGGCAGCACATCGGCCGCCAGCGCCCAGCCGGTGGCGAAGGTGTGGAACAGGCCGCTGCCCACCCCGATGGCCAGGGCCAGGGCCGCCAGGGCCAGCACGCCGCGATCGCCGCGGGCCAGGTTTGCCAGCCGCCAGGCCGCCACCAGGAAGGCCCCGTTGGTGATGGCGTTCAGCGGTTCGGCCAGCAGGCCGGGGCCGAGCCGTTCGCAGTAGAGGTCGAGCACGGCCATCGGTTCAATCCTGCTCCTGCAGGGCCACCAGATCCTTGAGCTGGCCCACGTCCAGGCCGCCCAGCCAGTCCTCGCCGGAGCCCACGATCTCCTCGGCCAGCTTTGACTTCTCGCGGATCATCCGGTCGATGCGCTCCTCCACCGAGCCGCTGGTGATGAACTTGTGCACCAGCACCCGGTTCTGCTGGCCGATGCGGTAGGCGCGGTCGGTGGCCTGGTTCTCCACGGCCGGATTCCACCAGCGGTCGATGTGGAACACGTGGCTGGCGCGGGTGAGGTTGAGGCCTACGCCGCCGGCCTTGAGCGAGAGCAGGAACAGCTGGGGGCCGCGGGGATCGTCCTGGAAGCGATCCACCATCGCCTGGCGCTCGGCCTTGCTGGTGTTGCCGTAGAGGAAGGGCACCTCCTGGCGCCAGGTGCGCTCCAGGTGGGCCTTGAGCAGGTGGCCCCACTCGGCGAACTGGGTGAACAGCAGCGCCCGGTCGCCCGCCTCGATCACCTCCTCGAGGATCTCCTCCAGCCGTTGCACCTTGGCGCTGCGGGAGGCAAAACCCGCCGCTGCTCCATTGCCCACTCCGTTGCCCACGGCCGCCTTCGCGTCTTCGCCCAGGGCCAGGGCGGGGTGGTTGCACACCTGCTTGAGCTTGGTGAGCAGTGCCAGCACCTGGCCGTGCTTCTGGCCCAGCGGGGCGCGGGCGATGGCGTCGAGGCTCTGCTCCACGGTGCGGTTGTAGAGCGTCTTCTGCTCGGGGCTGAGCCCCACCCACTCGTGCAGCTCCACCTTCTCGGGCAGGTCGGAGATGATCGAGCGGTCGGTCTTGAGGCGCCGCAGGATGAACGGGCCCACGCGGGCCTTGAGATCTCGCATCGAGGCCATGTCGCCGTAGCGCTCGATCGGCAGGCGGTAGCGCTGGCGGAAGAAGGGCTCGTCGCCCAGCACCTTTGGATTGAGGAAGTCCATCAGCGCCCACAGCTCGCTGACGCGGTTCTCCACCGGGGTGCCGGTGAGGGCGATGCGGAAGCGGCCGCTGCGGCTGCCGCGGCCGGGCCGGGCCAGGTCGCGGGCGGCCATCGATTGCTTGGCGCTGGGATTCTTGATCGCCTGGGCCTCGTCGATCACCACCCCCTGCCAGTCGACGCTCTCCAGCAGTTCGCCGTCGCGCTGCAGCAGGCCGTAGCTGGTGAGCACCAGGTCGACGCCCTTGAGGGCCTTCTTCAGCGCCGCATCGGTGCTGGGCCGGCGCGGGCCGTAGTGCTCCTTCACCGTGAGCTCCGGCGTGAAGGCCGCCGCCTCCCGCTTCCAGTTGGTGAGCACGGAGGTGGGGGCCACCAGCAGCACGGGCCGCCTGAGCTCCTCCTCGGCCTTGAGGTGCTGCAGGAAGGCCAGCAGCTGGATCGTCTTGCCCAGGCCCATGTCGTCGGCCAGGCAGGCCCCCTGGTCGAAGCGGTGCAGGAAGGCCAGCCAGCCCAGGCCCCGCTCCTGGTAGGGCCGCAGCTGGCCGGCGAAGCCGGGGGGCGCCGGCAGCGGATCGGGGGCCTTCTGCTGGTGGTACTGCTCCAGCACCGCCTGCAGCCGCACCCCGGCAGTGAAGCGGTGCACGGGCAGGCGGTGGAAGGTGTCGCCCTCGCTGGCGGTGAGCCGCAGGGCGTCGTCGAGGCTGAGGTCGGGGTCGACAACGCTGAATTTCTCGGCGTTGCGCAGATCGGCGGGCCGCAGCTCGATCCAGGCCCCCTTGTGCTGCACCAGCGGGCTGCGCTTGGTCTGCAGGCGTTCCAGGTCGCGCAGGGTGAGCGTCACCCCGCCGATCATGAACTCCCAGGTCATGTTCAGGGTTTCGCCGAGGGTGAAGCCGCGCGACCTGTCGGGCAGTTCGGCCTGGATCGCCAGCCCCAGGCGGCTGGCCAGACCGCCCGCCAGGCTGGGCGGCAGGATCACCCCCACGCCCACGTCGCGCAGCTGGGCCGCGGCGGTGCGCACCAGCACGAAGGCCTCGGCCGGGGTGAGCTGCATCGCCTCGGGGGTGGTGGCATCCAGGCCCCGCTCGATCGGTTCAAACACGGTGAGGGCCCGCCCCAGACCCTCCAGCAGCAGCTCGCTGGGCTGGGGCACGGCCACTTCACCCAGCTGCAGGGTGCGGTCGCCGGCGCTCCAGGCCACGGCGGCCGGCACCCGCAGGCTGGGGTCGGCCTCGGCCTGCAGGCTGAACTTCAGCTCCCACAGCTCCTCCCCCTCGGCGGGGGTGAACAGCTCCAGGCAGGCCCGGGCCGGCGCCACCCGTCCGGCCACGGCCTCGCGCCAGTGGTGGGTGGCGATGATCAGCCGCTCGAGATCCTCCTCATCCAGATGGAGCTGGCCCGTGCCCTTGCCCAGGGCCTTCTGCCAGGCCAGCAGCAGCGGATCGAGGCCCTCACCCTCCGGTCTGAAGCCCGCCCGCAGCTGGCCGTCGAGCAGGGCCTCCAGCAGGCTGGCCACCCGCAGCCGGCCGCTGCCCGGGCGGCGACAGGCCAGGGCTGGATCGCCCTCCGGCCCGGCAGCCATGGCGCAGGTGGCCACCTGGGGAATGCCGATCGCCAGCTCCTCCAGGCGGTGCCGGTCGCCCTCGCGGTTGAGCAGGGGCAGCCAGCGGGCGATGCCGTCCTCGATCTGGGGCAGCCAGCGGCCGCGGGCGATCAGGCTCAGGGCCCAGCGCTGCAGGTGGGTCCACCAACGCAGGTCGTCGGCCATGTCCAGGTGGCCGGCGGCCAGGGGCAGGCCGCTCAGCCACTCGGCGGCGCTGGCCGGATCGAGGGCCCAGCCCTCCACCTGCCAGGGCCACCATTCCAGCTGCCTGGGGATCGGTTCGCCGGCCTGCAGCGGCAGGCCGCTCCAGGCCTTGCTGCTGTTGCTGCTGCTGCTGTTGCTGCTGCGGCCCCGGTTGGCCTGGGTGCGGCTCGGCAGGGTGAGGGTGGCGCGGGCGGGCCGCAGGGCTTCGCTCCAGTAGCCGTTGTCATCCAGCCAGTCGGCCACCTCGTCGGGGGTGAGGGCGAAGGGATGCGCGGGGGCCTCCTGGCCGGGCTGCACCGGGCTGGCCACCTTCCAGGTGTCCGCCCACAGAAACAGGCGACCGCCCGCCCCTTGAGGGGGAAACAGCCAGGTGGCGTGCAGCAGGCTCATCCCAGGGTCATCAGGGCCGGCGGGCCGACAGGTCGCCGGGGGCGACCGGGCGGGATCTGTGCCGAAGCAGCTGCAGTGACAGGTGCAGCAGCAGGGCGGCGCCGACCAGCGGCAACCAGGCACGAATGAGCTCCATCATCACAGTTGGCGCGACCGCCACCAGGGCGGCCGGCCAGCTCGGGCCTGCCGGCCAGGGGGCGATGGCCGGCAGGCCCAGGCTGTGGATGCCGCAGACGGCCCCCACCAGGCCGGCCTGCAGGTGGCTGTCATCGGGGTCGACCCGCTGCAGGTGGAAGGCCAGCAGGCCGTAGAACAGGCCGCAGCCGCCGGCGCGCAGGGCCGCTTCCAGCCCCAGGGGCAGGCCGAGCAGCAGGGCGGTGAGCCCGGCGCCCACGGCCCAGCTGATCGACTGCAGCCGCAGCTGCTGGCGGGATGGCGGTGCAAGGAGCTGGCTCACGCGGCGGCCCGGGGGGCGTTATGGAGCTGTTGCTGGGCGATCATGCCCTGCGCAGGCCCGTTGCAGTGTTCATGAGTCCGGGACCGTTGCGGCCGCAACAGCGCACCCTGCACCTGCACGCCGGGCCCCACAAGACCGCCAGCACCTACCTGCAGGCCCGGCTGCACGCCAACCGGCCCGGCCTGGAGCGCCTGGGTCTGCGCTACCCCACCCCCTGGCGGGAGCGCTCCCACCGCGATCTGGCCCGGGCCCTGCAGGCCGGCCGCTTCGAGGCGCTGGAGCGGCTGCTCGGGCAGCAGCGGCGCTGGAACGGCGATCTGCTGCTCAGCGCCGAGCACTTCGCGCCCCTGCTCCGTGACCCCCTGGTGCTGGCGCGTCTACGCCGGCACTGCGCCGCGCAGGGGTTCGACCTGCATGTGATCAGTTTCGTGCGCCCCCAGGCCGAGCTGCTCAACTCCTTCTATGCCCACGGGCTGGGCCGCCTCTACGGCGCCCCCAGCTTCCGGGCCTATGTGCGGGCCCAGCTGGAGGGTCGCCGCCTGCGCGGGCCGGCGCGGCGGCGCTGGATCCGCCGCGCCCCCCAGCTGCTGGATTTCGAGCAGCGTTTCGCTGCCCCGCTGGCGGCCGAGGGGCTGCGCCAGAGCTATCTGCCCTTGCGGCCGCGCCGGCAGGATCCCTTCACCCAGCTGCTGGACCTGCTGGAGCTGCCGCCGCCGCCGGCGGGCTGGCGGGCCGCCCCGCTTGATCAGGCCAACGAACAGCTGGGGCGGCGCGGGCTGGGGCTGGCCTATCTGCTCAATGGCGAGCTCGACCGGTTGCCGGTGCGCCGCAACCAGCTGATCGCCGGCCACGGCCTCAACCGGCTGGTGGAGCAGCTCCGCCAGCTGGCGCGCCAGCGGGGCTGGGTGGCCGAGCGCTTCGACGGCTGGCAGGGCCGGCTGCCGGCCCTGTTGCAGCAGCGATTCGGGGCCAGCAACAGCCGCTTCGCCCAGCGGGTGTGGGGGCAGGAGTGGGGGGAGGTGTTCCCCCCTGACCAGTCCGGCGTGGCCCGCGCCGCCGGCCAGGGGTTGGTGCTGGATCAGGAGCTGCGCGACGAGGCCCGCGAGCTGTTCCTGGCCTACCGCCGGCGCCTGCCCCGCCAGCTGCGCTGAGCGCTCAGGCCGGGCGGTGGGCCGGCGGCCGGCCTGATGCCAGGCGTGCCGATGCCAGGCGGCGGCGGAGGCGGCGGCTGGTGCGGAAGGCGGCGGCTACGCCAAGGATCGGCAGCGGGCCGGGAGCGGAATAGATGGTGGAACTGCCGCCATAACCCTGCAGCCTGGCGGCCGCGAAGATCCCTTCACCATCAATGTCAATGGGCTCGTTGAAGGAACGGAAATTCAGATTCCTGCCTGTGATGATGAATGAAAAGGTGTCGTAATGATCCAGGCGATCGCTGTTTGGGCCGCCTGCCAATGGAAAGTTAAGCCGAAAATCGAGGCCCTTGATACCATTCGCCATGTTAATATTGTCAGAATCGTAGGTGAAGTCTTGATTCACACAATTGGACTCTGGAATCGTGCCTGCACAAACGGAGCTAATCGTGGAACCTGTGACAAGATTGAACGCCACTGAGCTAATGAAGGCTGCCGAGGCCTTGGTGAGATTGGCGTCAAGAGTAAGAATTACGGAATTGGTTGTATTAGTGTTTTTAATGACGGCCTCCAACCAGCTATTGGCGCCGGTATTGGGGTTTTCGCCCAAGGTTAAGGAAGGATCGTTGTTCGCGTTGTTCTTGTCAAATCGCGTATCTTTGAAAAGAAATGTTAGTGAGTCATCGCCTAATATTGCTATTGAGTGGGCTGGTGGTGCGATTGCCAATAGAACGGCGCTGCCTGCGGCGCAACAGCTGCACTTCAGGATCAGTCTTCGCAAAAAGACGGGTTCAAGTTGAAGCGACGGCAACATTTTTCTGCGGAGATTATCGGACCTCTTATGTCTAGAAGGAAAGTCGCCTGACATTCGGCTTTCGTTGAAGCGTTGTGGCGGCGCACGGGCGCCAGTTCAGCTGGCTGCAAAGTGGGGCAAAGGCCATCGGCAGCGCCCTGCTCCACCCCTTGGGCGATCATGGAGCGCAAGCGCACCACCTGTTCCCATGGCCGCCGTTCCTCCCTCTTGCCCCCGGACCGGCGCCGAGATCCGTGCGGCCTTCCTGTCTTTCTACGAACAGCGCGGCCACAGGCCGATGGCCAGCGCCTCCCTGGTGCCGGACGACCCCACGGTGCTGCTCACGATCGCCGGCATGCTGCCGTTCAAGCCGGTGTTCCTGGGGCAGCAGCAGCGGCCGGCGCCACGGGCCACCAGCGCGCAGAAGTGCATCCGCACCAACGACATCGAGAACGTGGGCCGCACGGCGCGGCATCACACGTTCTTTGAGATGCTCGGCAACTTCTCCTTCGGCGACTACTTCAAGGAGCAGGCGATCCAGTGGGCCTGGGAACTGAGCACCGAGGTGTTCGGGCTTTCACCGCAGAATCTGGTGGTGAGTGTGTTCCGCGAGGACGACGAAGCTGAAGCGATCTGGCGCGATGTGGTGGGGGTGAATCCCAAGCGGATCATCCGCATGGATGAGGCCGACAACTTCTGGGCCTCCGGCCCCACCGGCCCCTGCGGCCCCTGCTCGGAGATCTACTACGACTTCAAGCCCGAACGCGGCGACGACCGCATCGATCTCGAGGACGACGCGCGTTTCATCGAGTTCTACAACCTGGTGTTCATGCAGTACAACCGCGACGCGGAGGGCACCCTCACGCCGCTGGCCAACCGCAACATCGACACCGGCATGGGCCTGGAGCGCATGGCCCAGATCCTGCAGGCGGTGCCCAACAACTATGAAACCGACCTGATCTACCCGCTGATCGAGACGGCGGCGGCGCTGGCGGGGGTGGACTACCGCGCCCTCGATGAGAAGGGCAAAACGTCGCTGAAGGTGATCGGCGACCACAGCCGCGCCATCACCCAGCTGATCTGCGATGGCGTCACCGCCAGCAATCTGGGCCGCGGCTACATCCTGCGCCGCCTGCTGCGCCGCGTGGTGCGCCACGGACGCCTGCTGGGCATCGACAAGCCCTTCCTCACGGCGATGGGCGAGGCCTCGATCACCCTGATGCGGGACGCCTACCCGCAGCTGGTGGAGCGCCAGGAGGTGATCCTGGCGGAGCTGGAGCGCGAGGAGGCCCGCTTCCTGGAAACCCTGGAGCGGGGCGAGAAGCTGCTGGCGGAGGTGCTGGCGGCGAAGCCCAAGCAGATCAGCGGCGAGCAGGCCTTTGAGCTCTACGACACCTACGGTTTCCCCCTGGAGCTCACCGAGGAGATCGCCGAGGAGCACGGCCTCACGGTGGACACCGCCGGTTTCGAGACGGCGATGGAGCAGCAGCGCCAGCGGGCCAAGGCCGCGGCCGTGAGCATCGACCTCACCCTGCAGGAGGCCATTGATCAGGTTGCCTCCGCCGCCCAAGCCACCGCCTTCAAGGGCTACGAGGCCCTGGAGCACCCCAGCTGCGTGCTGGCCCTGGTGGTGAACGGCGAGCCGGCGGAGCGGGCCGGCGCCGGCGATCAGGTGCAGCTGGTGCTCGATGTGACGCCCTTCTACGGCGAGGGCGGCGGCCAGGTGGGCGACCGGGGCGTGCTGCTGGGCGGCGGCGACCAGACCAGCGTGGATGCCGGCGTGATCGTGAGCATCGAGGGGGTGAGCCGCAACCGCTCGGTGTTCGTGCACAGCGGCCAGGTGGAGCGGGGCCAGATTGCGGTGGGCGACCTGCTCACCGCCCGGGTGGATGCCGCCTGCCGGCGCCGCGCCCAGGCCAACCACACCGCCACCCACCTGTTGCAGGCGGCCCTCAAGCAGGTGGTGGATCCGGGCATCGGCCAGGCCGGTTCGCTGGTGGATTTCGACCGGCTGCGCTTCGATTTCCACTGCCCCCGCGCCGTGACCCCGGCTGAGCTGGAGCAGATCGAGGCCTTGATCAACGGCTGGATCTCCGAGGCCCACGGGCTGGAGGTGGAGGAGATGGCGATCGAGCAGGCCAAGGCCGCCGGTGCCGTGGCGATGTTCGGCGAGAAGTACGCCGACGTGGTGCGGGTGGTGGATGTGCCCGGCGTGTCGATGGAGCTGTGCGGCGGCACCCACGTGGCCAACACCGCCGAGATCGGCGTGTTCAAGATCATCAGCGAGAGCGGCGTGGCCGCCGGCATCCGCCGCATCGAGGCGGTGGCCGGCCCGGCGGTGCTGGCCTATCTCAAGGAGCGGGAGGCGGTGGTGAAGCCCCTGGCCGAGCGCTTCAAGGCCCAGCCCGGCGAGATCGTGGAGCGGGTGGCCCAGCTGGCCGAGGAGCTCAAGGTCAGCCAGAAGGCCCTGGCGGCGGCCCGCGGCGAGCTGGCGGCGGCCAAGGCTTCAGCGCTGGCGGCCCAGGCGGAGACGGTGGGAGCTGGGCCGGATGGCACCCCGTTCCAACTCCTGGTGGCCCGCCTCGATGGCGTGGATGGAGCCGGCCTGCAGACGGCGGCCCAGGGGCTGGCCGACCAGCTGGGCGACGGCGCGGCGGTGGTGCTCGGCGGCCTGCCCGATCCCGCCGACCTGGGCAAGGTGATCCTGGTGGCGGCCTTCGGCAAGGCGGTGATCGCCGCCGGGCCCAAGGCCGGTGCCTTCATCGGCGGCATCGCCAAGGCCTGCGGCGGCGGCGGCGGCGGCAGGCCCAACCTGGCCCAGGCCGGCGGCCGTGACGGTGCGGCGCTGGATGGGGCGCTGGAGCAGGCGTGCTCAGGCCTGCGGACGGCCCTCGGCTAACCCGGGGGCGTCAGCGCTCGGTGTGATGGCATGCACCAGCAGGCTCTCCTGAATCCCCTTCACCGCCACCTGGCGACCGGCGCTGATGGCAAAGTCCTGATTGGCGGAGAGATGGTCCACCACCGCCGCCGAGGCGAGCAGGGGCACACCCAGCTCCTTGGTCTGGCTTTCCAGCCGGCTGGCGATGTTCACGGTGTCGCCCACCAGGCCAAAGCGCAGATCGTCGACGGGTCCCACCTTGCCGACGATCACCGGTCCGTGGTGGATGCCCACGCCGATCGCCAGGCGCACGTGAAATTCCCGCTCCATCACCGCTGAGAGGGTCTCGATCCGCTGGAGCATCTCCAGGCCGGCGTCCACCGCCTGGCGGCAGGCGATGCGTGGATCGGTGTCCATGCCGAAGACCGCACTGATTTCGTCGCCCACATAGAGGTTCACCTGGCCTCCGTGCTTGGTGATGGCCTGCTTGAGGGTGGTGAAGTAGCGGTTGAGGATGTACACCACGTCGAAGGCTGGGCAAGCTTCGGTGATGGCGGTGAAGTTGCGCATGTCGGCGAACAGCACCGCCAGGGAGCGGATCTGCCCCAGGCCGCCCTGTTTCTCCAGGCGCCGCTGTCGCCTCTTCTCCTCCGGTGGTGTGATCAGCCGGCGCACCGTCACCGGGCCATGGCCCACCACCCGGGCGGTGCAGGCCAGGCGCACATTCGCCGGCCAGCCGCGCTTGAGGGCCAGGGTCTGTTCCGCTTCGCTCGGGGGGGCCAGCTGGTCGAGCCCCTCGATCACCTCCACCCGGCAGGTGGAGCAGATGCCATTGCCGCCGCAGGCCGACACCGTCGGGATCTGGTTGGCGGTGGCGATCTCCAGCAGGGTGGTGTCCGGTGGGAACCAGGGGCAGGAGAGGGCCGCGCAGTCGAAGGTGATCGGCATCGAGGGTGCTGGCCGGCCTTGTTGAGGTGCTGCCCAAAACCGTAGACGCCGCCAAGCTGGTGCTCGTGGGCTCTTGGGTGGCGGATGGCGCGAGCGTGGATGGCGTTGGGACTGCTGCTGCCGGCAGCAGCACCCCTCCTGGCCCAGGTTGCCGGCCTGGGCGCTGCGTCCCTGGCCCAGACCCAGGTGCAGCTGAGCTGCAGCGGCACCGTGCTCGAGAGCCGGGGCAGCGCCGAAATCCGCCGGGCCATCGATGCCCTGCAGGTGTCGCTGCGGCTGGAGGCCCAGGGAGCAACGGCCGATGCGGCCCTGGCTGAGCTGCAGCGGCGCTTGGCGGCGGTGCGCTCCGGCCTGCAGGCCCTGCAGGTGCGGGAGCTGCAGGTGAGTTCCCCTTCCACTTGGCCGCAGCCCGCCCAGCGGGATCGGCCGGCGGCCGTGGGGGCCAACCTGTCGGTGCAGGGCCAGCTGCAACCCCAGCGCCTCCAGCAACTGGTGCGCCAGGTGGGCAGCCTGCCCGGGGTGCAGCTGGCGCCGGTGGGCACCAGCGCCGATGCTGCCCAGAACCGGCCGGTGCGCCGCCAGCTGCTGCAGCTGGCCTACCGGGACGCGCTCGAACAGGCAAAGGACATGGCCGCCGCCATCGGCCTCCGCCAGCTTCAGCCCCTCGATCTGGTGGTGGACGGTGGACCGCGGCCCATGCCCCTGCGGGCGATGGCTCGAGCCGATGGCGCCGAGCCGCCCTTTGATCCCGAGGAGCTGGCCCGACCCACTGACAGCCTGCAGCTGCAGGTGCGCTTTTGCGCTCGTCAGTAGCCGTATGGAGCCAGAGCGGCAGGTGAACCAGGCGCCCAGGATTGATGGCAGTTGCCACGGTCCCCGTGCATGCTGGGGTGGTGACTTTGTGCCCTCCCCACGCAAGCGGCCGTGCTGCGCTTCACGTCCTGGATTGATCTGACCCTGCTCCTGGCGATGGCCCATTTCCTGGCTGATTTCGCCCTTCAGAACGACCGGATGGCGGTTGAGAAGTGTCCTGGCAAGGGGGTGGTGTTGCCCTGGGGCTGGTGGCTGACGGCCCATGCCGCCACGCATGGTTTCCTCGTGGCGCTGATCACCGGCCTGCCCGTGCTGGGCCTGGCCGAATGGCTGCTGCACGGCTGCATCGACCTGGGCAAGTGTCGCGGTTGGTACCGTCTCAACCTCGACCAGGCCCTGCATGTGCTCTGCAAGCTGGTCTGGGCCACGTTGGCCTGGCAAGGGGCGGTCGCATCCGCCCCCGCCTGATGCCGCTGCAACCGTGAGCAGGCCCTCGCCTCTGAACCCGGAGGAGCTGGCTCGCCAGGAGTCGGTGCTGGTAGACATCCTCGGCGTGGCCACCGCCCTCAGCGGCGCCACCGATCTACCCACCCTGCTGCACCTGATCCTCACCACGTCGCGCCAGCTCACCAACAGCGACGCCGGCAGCATCTTTCTGGTGGAGCGGGCCGATGCCCGCCGGGATCCTGAGGGTGAGGACCAGCTCTGGTTCGCCGTTTCGCAGAACGACAGCCTGCAGCGCCCCGGGATGGAGCAGGAGCTGCTCGACATCCGCTTCCCGCTCAGCCCCGAGCGGCTGGTGGGCTGGTGCGCGATCAGCGGCGAGGTGCTCAACATCCCCGACGTGTACCAGCTCGATCCCGCCCTGCCCTACCGCTTCGATCGCAGCGTCGATCAGCGCCTGGGCTACCGGGCCGTGTCGATGCTCACCCTGCCCCTGCGCTCCACCAGCGGCGAGATCGTCGGCGTGATGCAGCTGATCAACCGCAAGCGCGACGCCAGGGCGCGCATCACCCCCGCGCGGGCCACCGAGCTTGTTCGGCCCTATGACGGCAACGACCAGCGGCTGATTGACGCCCTGGCCAGTCAGGCGGCGGTGTGCGTGGAGCGCACCCAGCTCGTTGAGAGCCAGGAACGGCTGATCGACGCCATCATTGCCATTCTGGCCGGCGCCATTGACGCCAAGAGCGCCTATACGGGCGGTCACTGCAAGCGGGTGCCGGAGCTGGGCCTCATGCTCGCCGAGGCCGCTGCCGCCGCCACCAGTGGTCCGCTGGCGGAGTTCGGTTTTGCCGATGAGGACGCGTGGCGGGCATTTCGCATCGGTGCCTGGCTGCACGATTGCGGCAAGGTGACCACGCCGGAATACGTGGTGGACAAGGCCACCAAGCTGGAAACGCTCTACAACCGCATCCACGAGATCCGCACCCGCTTTGAGGTGCTGCTGCGCGACGCCGAGATCGAGCGGCTGCAGGGGCTGCTGGCAGGAGGTGACCCCGAGCACCTGGCCGCCCGTTACGAGGCCCGCCGCAGCCAGCTCCAGGACGACTTCGCCTTCGTGGCCGCCAGCAATCTCGGGGGTGAATGGTTTGACTCCGCCAAGCTGGAGCGGCTGCAGCAGATCGCCCAGCAGACGTGGCAGCGCCACTTTGACGACACCCTCGGCCTGGCCTGGGAAGAGCACGAGCGCCGCACCGATGGGGGGCGCCGTCCCGATGGGCGACTGCCTGTCACGGAGCCGCTGTTGGCCGACAAGCCCTGGCACCGGATCCCCAGGCCGCCCCAGCAGGTGCCCGATCCCCGCCATGGCTTTCGCATGCAGGTGCCGGAGCTGCTCTACAACCTCGGCGAACTCACCAACCTCTCGGTGCCTCGCGGCACCCTCACCGAGGAGGAGCGCTACAAGATCAACGACCACATCGTGCAGACGATCCTCATGCTGGAAGGGTTGCCCTTCCCCCGCAAGCTCGCCCGCGTGGCGGAGATCGCGGGCGCGCACCACGAAACGCTCGACGGTCGCGGTTACCCCCGCAAGCTCACCGCTGAGCAGCTCTCGATCCCGGCGCGCATCCTGGCCATCGCCGACATCTTCGAGGCGCTCACCGCCGCCGATCGCCCCTACAAGCGGGCCAAAACGCTCTCTGAAAGCATCGAGATCCTCGCCGGCTTCCGCGACCGCCAGCACATCGATCCAGATCTGTTTGAGCTGTTCCTGCGTTCTGGCGTCTACCGCCGCTATGCCGAGGCGTTCCTCAAGCCCGAGCAGATCGACGCCGTCGACATCGAACGCTACCTGAGCCCGCCGCCAGCCTGAGCCTCAGCCCTGCAAGTAAGTGGTCTGGCGCAGGCTGGTTTCCAGGTGGTCCATCAGCCGGCGGGCATCGCCGATGGCCAGCTGACCCTGGGCGATCGCCGTTTCGCTGGCCATGCGCAGCCGCTCCAGCAGCAGCTGGGGGTCGTGCTCCATCGCCTGCAGCACCTCGGCGTTGGTGTCGCCCCGCACCACGTGATCCACCCGGTAGCCGCCGCCGGGGGCCAGGCGGATGTGCACCGCATCGGTGCTGCCGAACAGGTTGTGCAGGTTGCCCATCACCTCCTGGTAGGCGCCGGCCAGGAACAGCCCGATCCAGTAGGGCTCGCCGGCGCGCAGGGGGTGGAGCTCCAGCAGGCTCTTCACCTGGCCCCTCCCGGATCGCCCATCCGGATTAATGAAGCGGGCCAGCTTGCCGTCGGAATCGCAGGTGAGGTCAGCGAAGCTGCCCAGCCGGCTGGGGGCCTCATCGAGGCGCTGCAGCGGCAGCACCGGAAACAGCTGGTCGATCGCCCAGGTGTCCGGCGCCGAGCGGAACACCGAGAGGTTGGCGTAATAGGTGGAGGCCAGGGCGGCCGGCAGGGCCCGCAGCTCGTCGGGCACCGGGGCGTCGGCCGGCAGCAGGGCCAGGCGCTCGGCGATGCCCTGGCAGCAGGCCCAGGTGAGCTGCTCGGCCAGGCCCCGCTCCGGCAGCCCCAGGTAGCCCAGGCGGAAGGCCGCCATGGCGTCGTCCTTGAACTTGAGGGCGTCGTTCCAGGCCTCCTGCAGCCGCTCCAGCCCCGCGCCGATCGCGGCGGCGTCCGAGGCGGGGATGGCGCTGATCGCGGCGTGGCTGTCGCGCAGGTTGCGCAGGATCAGGGCCTCCTCGCCGGCCGCCTCCGGCACCGCCTGCGGCAGGCCGCCGGCGCCGAGCACACTGCCTGTGCCAAGCACGTTGGTCACCAGCACCGAGAAGTGGCTGGCGATCGCCCGGCCGCTCTCGCTCACCAGGGTGGGCACGGCGATGCCGGCGCCCTCGCAGCACTCGCGCACGGTGGCCACCACGTCGTTGGCGTAGTTCTGCAGGGAATAGTTCTTGGAGGCGGCGGTGGCGGTGCGGCTGCCGTCGTAGTCGATGCCGAGGCCGCCGCCCACATCCAGGTAGCCCATCGGTGCCCCCAGGCGGGTGAGTTCGGCGTAGATCTGCCCCGCCTCCTGCAGGGCGTCCTTGAGCACGGCGATGTCGTTGATCTGGCTGCCGATGTGGAAGTGCAGCAGCCGCAGTTCCCCCAGCAGGTCGGCCGCGCGCAGGGCCTCCACCGTGGCCAGCAGGTCGGGCACCGACAGGCCGAACTTGGCCTTCTCCCCCACCGAGCTGCCCCAGCGGCCGGTGCTGCGGGTGGAGAGCTTGGCGCGGATGCCGATCAGCGGGGCCGCCCCCAGGGCGCGGCTGGCGGCGATGATCCGCCCCACCTCATCGGCCTGCTCGATCACCACCACCGGCTGGCGGCCGAGGCGCCGGGCCAGGATCGCCGTCTCGATGTAGCGCTGGTCCTTGTAGCCGTTGCAGATCAGCAGGGCCTGGGGGTCGTCCACCAGCGAGAGGGCGATCAGCAGTTCGGCCTTGCTGCCGGCCTCCAGGCCGAAGTGCCAGCGCCTGCCGCTCTCCACCAGCTGCTCCACCACGTGGCGCTGCTGGTTGCACTTCACCGGGAACACGCCCTGGTAGCGGCCGGCGTAGCCGTACTGGGCGATCGCCCGCTCGAAGGCGCCGTGCAGCCGCTCCAGCCGGTCCTCGAGGATGTCGTCGAAGCGGATCAGCATCGGCAGGCTGAGGTTGCGCCCCCGCAGCTCCTTCACCAGCTCCACCAGATCCAGCGAGCCGCCCCGCTCCCCCTGGGGCTGCACGCACACGTGGCCGCGGGCGTTCACTGAAAAATAGGGATCGCCCCAGCGGTCGAGGCCGTAGAGGGCGGCGCCGTCGGCGGCGGTCCAGGAGGCGGCGGTGGGGGCTGCTGCGGTGGCGCCGGGTGGGGTGCTGGCTGGGCTGTGGGGCGTGGTGCCCTGGTGGTTGGCGAGCACCATCAGACCGCTGCAATCCAGATTCGGGTGGGGTCAGCCTAGTCAGGGCCTGCCGCTGGCCCAGGGGGCGCGGGTGTGACATCAGTACGGCGCTGTGATGAACTGACTTGTGATCGGTTGCTGCTCTGCGGTTTTTCGGGTTGCCTGTGCGCCTACTGGACACTGCCTTTGACCACCGCTCACTGGCCCAGACACTCCAGGCCGCAGGGGAGTCTGTGTTTTTGGGCGATCGATGCTGCTGGCGGCCGGTCGGTCGGTTTTCGTTGCAGAGTTTTCCTGGCGCTCTTGCCGTGAATCCTTCACCCCAGGAAGTTCGCGATGTGCTGATGAGAAGTGGGCGGCTTGTGGCGCTCACGTGCTCTTCCGCGGTGACGGCACAGCCACTGTTCCGCTATGTCGCCCGTCGCCAGGGTCACGGCCCTGCGCGACAGCAGCGGCAGTTCCGGCAGAAGTTGCGCTCTGGTGGGCGGTTTTGTTCGGTGGCTCCGATCGCCTGGTCAGACCTGGAGCGTGAGGGCCTGCGGGTGAATCGTGCGGCGGTCGCCGCCGGGCGCTCCAGCCATCGGAGCTGGTGCGGACCTGAGCGCTGGCGTCGCTGTTGCCGGGCGCTGGCCTGTGATCCCCAGATGGAGGCCTGGGGCTGTCGGGTTGAAGGCCAGCTGGCTGCCTTCCTGCTGCTGTGGATGGAGACGCGTACGGCCCACGGGTTCGCCCTGCACTGGGATCCAGCCCTGGCCTGGGCCCATCCCACCCACTGCCTCTATGACGGAGCCCTGAATGCGCTGTTCGCACGAGGCACGATCGATGCCGTGATGGTGGGCCGCCAGACCCTTCCTGCACGCCCAGATCTGGATCGTTTCAAGCGTCACGCCGGCTTCGCTGCCGAACCCTGTTCGCTGAAACTGGCGGCGCATCCATTGTTGGCCCCAGTGTTGCGGGGCCATGGGAGTGCCAGCCTGTTGCGCCGACTCGCGCGTGCGGGCAGCAGCACCTGGCCGCTGCTGAATCAGCTTGAGGTGCTGGCGAAGGTCTGCGAGCAGGCTGCGCGCTGATGGCCCATTCCCTCGGTGTGGTCGTCAATCAGCGCGACCGTTACGACTGGCCCGAAGCTCTGATCGCAGCCCTCTTTCAGGACTTGCCGGCAGGGACCCCGGTCCTGTTCGTCGATGGCGGTTCACCGCCGGCCGTGCGTGACGTTCTCCAGCGTTCCGCCGAGCAGTGGGGTTTTGAACTGCTCCGCTGCGAGGCTTTCATCAGCGCCAATCAGGCCAGGCTGCTGGCCCTTGAGCGGCTGTCCGTTTCCTATCTGTTGTGTGTTGAAAACGACGTCAGGTTGGCGCCGGGCTGCGCGGAGCTGCTGGTGGCTGCCGCCGAGCGGCAACAGGCCGATGTGGTGGTGCCGCTGGTGCTGGAGGAGAACGACCTCGGGCAACAGCGGATCCATCTGGCGGGTGGGACCTGCCGGCTGCTCGGAGGTTGGAGCGGGATGCGGCTGCGTGTTCGTCAAGATCAAAGACACTGGGCCTTGGGTCAGCAACCCTCAGGGCCGGCGCCCACCGAGCTGGTGGAGTACCACGCCCTGCTGTTGAGAACCTCCTTCGCTTGCGCTCACCCCCTGCACGACGCCGCCATCGAAAGCCTGCCTGAAGTTCTGGATTTTTCTCTTGCTGTGCAGCGCGATGGAGGACGTTGCTGGTTGGAACCAGCGGCTCTGGCGGTGTTCCTCACCCCAGCGCGGGTGTTGGATGCCAACAGGCCATTGTTTGAGCACCGCTGGTCGGATCGGATTCAGCGCCGGGGAATTGCTCACTTTCGGCGCAAGTGGGGTCTGGGGCCCTGGAGCTGGGTACTCGGCAGTCAGCTCTCCTGGGTTGTGGCCCATCGCAGCCTGATTCGCAGCGGGGCCCTCCATCGCCAGCTCTCACTGGAGGTGTACGGCGTCCTCAACCGTCGCCTGCTTGCTCCGCTTCAGGAGTGGTTCAGTCCTTCAAGTTGAGCGGCGGTGCTTCGGCCCATGACCTTGAGCTGGTCAGCATGCCCCACAACAGCCAAATGCCGCTCAGGCTCCAGATCAGCACATGGAGTGAGCGGAAGCCAGGGATGGCTTCCTGCAGGTTGTGGGGGGTCCAGCCCGAGAAGGCCAACAGCAGGGTGATCAGCAGGTTGCCCCAGCGCGGTGCTCTCAGGCTGGCTCTCCAGGCCGCCAAGAGGGCAGGGAACAGCATGATGTTGTCGTAATTGCGGTGGTAGAAGCTCAGCAGGCCAACGAGGCCGCAGAGAGCTGCCAGCTCCAGGGGATGGCGATTCAGTGTCTGCCAAACCCGTATGGGAAAGGAGATGAATACCAACCGGCGCCCTAGCCATGCCAGCGTCACGACGAAGGGGATCCAGGCCAGGGCCATCGTTGCGAGGGTTGGACCCCATGGGTCTGGGTTGAATGAGAGCAGGGACGCCATTGCATTGGGATGACCGACGCTGATGAATGCGGGCAGGGTCCGTAGCCAACTGACGATCAGTTCACCCGCCGCTGTTCTGGTTTGGAGCATGGCCATGCCAGCCAAACCCAGCAGCAGCCCTGTGCCTGCAACCAGGCCTGCCCAGTTGCGACGTCTCAACAGGGGGATGACGAAGGGCAGGGCGATCTGCGGTTTCAGCATCGCCAGAGCCCAGCACACTCCTGCGGATAGGGGTCGTCGGCGTGCAACCAGGAGCCATTGCAGGCTGATCAGGCCCATGCAGAGGAGCGAAAACTGGCCGTGAGCCAGGCCGTTGCCATTGCCCGCAATCGCCACGGGCGTCAGCAACCCAAGCCAACCCGCCCTCCGGCCCAACGGCCTCAACGTCCTCCAGCCGATGGCGGCCATCAGCGCCAGCCCAGCCAGGCTGACGGTGCTGATCAGCAGTTTTCCCTGCAGCATCCCTCCACCGGCGAACAGCAGTCCGAACAACGGCAGGGCCCACGGCAGGTAGACGGTGGTTCTGAAATGGGGCAACGCTCTCGCTTCAGCATCTGCGAGGTGGGGTGAGGGGTAAATCTGATCGCGAAACAGGCGCCATTCATCAAACCGCTGATGCAGGTCCTTCCCCGCCTCGGCCAGGCCAAGGAGCACAAGCCCCCTCACGATCGCTGCCGCCGCGAGCAGGGCCAGCAGGGCCAGCCCTGCCCAGCAGAGCCTGCGCTGCAGCTCGGGTCTGGCCCGGAGCCAGTTCGGCATTGGAACCGGGGCCGTTGCGAACTCTGCAAGGGCAACGCCGGCGAAGGTGAGGCTGGAATACACGAGGTAGAGGATGAACAGGCCAGTGCCACCCGCAGCCAGGCGGATTCCGCCCCGGTGCCAGAGCAGGGCCAGGAACGGGCGGTTGAGCAGCAGGATCAGGGCCAGGGCCGCAGCCAGCACGAGGGATGACCATCCCTGCGCGGGGGTGATGGTGCCTGCCGCCAGTGCGATCGGGATCAGCAGGCTGGCAGCTGCACTCAAGCGCGCTGGGGTGGAGAGATTAAGGGTTGCCGGCAGCTGGCGGCGGCGCAGCAGCAGCTGGCTCCAGGGAATCGCCCGTTGCTGGATGTCGGTGCGCAGCATCAGGCTGAGCGTCCAGCGTTTGTGATGCGTGCCCTGAACGGCGGGGTCGAGCAGGATCTGCCCGCCGGCATCGCTGAGCCTCAGCCCGAACTCGATGTCCTCAATGCACGGCTGGCGGTATGCCTTGGCATCAAAGCCGCCCAGAGCCAGGAACGATTCGCGGCGCACGGCTCCGCAGCCGGCCCAGAACGTGGATGCCGGGCCGGGATGGCTGGTGTGGGTGTGGTGGTGCAGCAGATTGCGGAAGCGGCTCACCAGGCCGGGTGCGGCGGGGTGATCGTCGTAGCTGCCGAACAGGGCTGCGAGCTGGGGATCAGCACTGAAGTGCGCCTTGATGCGCTCGACCGCATCGGGGTGCAGCTCCACATCGGCGTCCACGAACAGCAGGATCGAGTTGCGGGCCTGGCAGGCGCCGAGATTGCGGGCCGCGGCGGGGCCGCTGCGGGCGCCGGTATGCAGCAGCACGGCACCGCTGGCGTGCAGCCACTCGGGTGGCGGCGTTGGCATGCCATCGAACACCACCAGCAGCTCGTCATCGGCGCCGAGGGCAGCACGGGCCGCTTGCAGGCACAGCGCAAAGGTGGGGCCCCAGTCCACTGTGGGCATAATCAGGCTGATGGCCTTCATGGGCTGGTGCTGGCGGGCCGAGCGGGAGCATGAGGCAGGCCTTGCTGCTGGCGCTGCCACAGGCCCGCATAGGCGCCATCGAGAGCAAGCAGCTGATCGTGGCTGCCTCGCTCCACGATCCGGCCGGCATCGAGCACAAGGATCTGGTCCGCAGCGCGGATCGAACTGAGCCGGTGGGCCACGGCCAGCACGGTGCGGCCGCTGCGGAAGGCATCGATCGCCTGATGCACCCGCGCCTCGGAGTGGCTGTCGAGGGCGCTGGTGGCTTCATCAAGGATCAGGATCTCCGGCTGCCGGAGCATGGCGCGAGCGAGGGAGAGGCGCTGGCGCTGGCCGCCGCTGAGCCGGTGGCCCTGCTCGCCGATCACCGTGTCGTAGCCGTCGGGAAGCGCTTCGATGAATGCATCGGCGCAGGCGGCCGCCGCGGCGCGGCGGATGATCTCCAGGCTCACCCCATCCCCCATCCCGAAGGCGATGTTGGCGGCGATGGTGTCATGCACCACCAGCACGTCCTGACTCACCACCCCCAGCCGCCGCTGCCAACTGTCGAGATTGAGGCTCTGCAGATCCTGCCCATCCACCAGGATCCGGCCGGTGCAGGGATCGATCAGGCCCACCAGCAGATCCACAAGGGTTGATTTGCCGGCGCCGGAGGCTCCCACCAGGGCCACGGTGCCGTGGCGGGGCAGCGAAAAGCTCACATCGATCAGGGCGGCCTGGGAGCGCTCTGGATAGCGGAAGGTCACGCCTTCAAAGCGGATCCCTCGATTCAGGCCTGGGAATGGATGGCCACCGCGGCGCCGGAAGGTTTTGTCCTCGGGAGCCAGCAGATCATTGAGCAACTCGATCCTGGGCAGGTTCTCAGCGAGCAGGTTGGCGCTCTGACCGATGCGCACGAGCCGCAGGTTGAGGCGCTGCAGAGCCAGCACAAAGGTGGCCAGGCCTGGGATCAGCAACTCGCTGCGCCCGCCGTTGAGCTGCCAGCTGAACAGGGCAAGCACCACGGCGATCAGGGTGGGCAGGAGTTCGGCGATCGGCTCCATCAAGCTGCGCAGGTTGCTCAACCGCCGCAACCGCAGGTCCAACCCCTGCAGCTGGCGCTGAAAGCTGCGGTTTGCTGCCGCCGTGCCGGCGCTGCTGTGCAGCAGGCGCAGCACCTGCAGATCGGCCGTGATGGCGGCACCGATCCGGCGCTGCTGCTGCTCCACCTGCCTGGCGGCGGATCTGATCCTCGGCCGCAACCAGGCCTGGGTCAAAGCCGTGCCGATGGCCAGAACTCCGGCCAGCAGCAGCAGCCATGGCGAGATGCGCACCAGCACCAGCAGATATACCATCGTCAGCAGACTTTCGCTGACAATGGTGCTGATCTGTTCCAGTTCTGTTTTGATCGCCAGGGGAGCGATGGAGGCTTGGCGGGCCAGGTCCCCGGCCTTGTAGCTGCTGGCGCAGCCATAACTGAGGCTGAGGAGGTGGTGGTGAATGCGGGGCAGGATTTCAGCCTGGCAGCGTGCGGCAAAGCGGCCTGATAGCACGCCGTTGAGGGCAAGGCTGCCGCTGGCGATCAGCTGGATGGCGCTGACGGCCAGCAGCAGAATCAGAAACGTGCTGCCGCGTGACAGGTTGGCCTGCTGGGCGAGCGCCGGCAGTGGCGATCCGGAGATCAGCCGCACGGCCTGGTAGATCACAGCAAACAGCAGGGCCTCGGATCCACTGCGCAGCAGCACGGCAGCGCCATTGAGCAGCAGGATCTTCTTCTGGCTGCGCGCCGTGTGGCGGATCAGGCGGGCCACTGGTGAGGTTCCCTGCCAGGCCGGCAGCAGGCCGAGCGTGAGGCTGCTGAGCGACTGCCATGCCGTACCGAGCGATGTGGAGAAGTTCTGGGGGGAGAGACGTTTCAAGGAGGCAGCGAAAACTAAGGAGGAGGCAGGCGCTTGGATCTATTCTGTACCTTGATTTGCGAGTCACGGCTCCAGATCTAATTTTCTTGCAAGATGCTTTTCATGGTGAGTATGTTCATCTTCATCGCCTAATCTTGATAGTTGCAGCAGCGAATGCCGATGTTTTGGCCTCGCGTTCTTCTGTCGCCAAGTCAATGAGCTCCTGGTCAGAACGATTCCAGATCACCGCATGGCTGCAGCATTAAGCGGCGTTTATTCGGATCGGTTGCCACGAGAAGGAGCTGTCCGGGAGTTGCGTCTGATTGGCTGATCAGTGGACATGATGGCTTCGAGCAGAAAGCCGGAGGCATTTGCCATCTGCCAAACGCTGAGCGCAGCGACGGTGGCGATCCCGGAGTCCACGCGACCCCGCTGTTTCAAACGCCGCCAGAGGCGGCGCGGCAGCATCTTGTGGAAGCTCAGGTCTTCCCGCATGGTGCCCGAGCCGCGCTGTCTACGCATCGCCTGGTAGCGGTGGGCACCACGGCCATAGCGGATGTAGAGCTCAACGAACTGGCGGAACGCCTGTCCGTGGCGATGCTCGACGCGAGCCTCCGGTTGCCATACGATAGGCCAGCCCCGCATCCGCCAGCGGTCGCAGAAATCGCGGTCTTCGGCACCGGCCCGCGGAAAGCTTTCGTCAAAACCGCCAACCTCCTGGAACCCCGCCCGCGAGCAGAGGATGTTGTTGCTGGCGAGGAAGTAGCCGTGAGCCGGATCGCCGTTGAAGTGTTCGTAGACGAGATCCACGATCAACTGGTTTGTGGTGGCGAAGAAGTCGCCGGTGAGCCCGTTGACCGTCGTGCCGCCAACGAGGGCATGCGGACGTGTCCGCGCCTCCCGCAAGAGCATGGCCAGCCACGACGGCTCGGGGCGGCAGTCGTCGTCGGTGAAAGCGATGAGCTCTCCCCTGGCCTCTCGCACCCCGCGGTTGCGGGCCGCTGAGGGGCCGGCATTGGCCTGCCGGACGAGCCGCCAGCCGCGGGCGGCAACGAGGCTCTCCACGCTGGGAAGCGGCGGTTCAGGACTGCCGTCATCGACGACAACGACCTCCCACGGATCCTGCATCGTCTGCGCTGCCAGCGCTTCAAGGCAAGCCTGCAACTGCCCCGGCCGCCGGTAGGTCGGCACGATGACGGAAACGGTCACATCAACGTTTTCGTTCATCTCGCCATCCTCCTCTCCAGAACCGCGGCTTTGAGGTGGGCGATCACGGCAGCATGCTCGGCCTCGGCATCTCCGCAGAATCGCGAATCGTAGATCGCTCGCCTGTTCATGATCACGTCGGTAATTCTGTCGAGGCCCTGGTCCTTGCCGTAGTCGAGTCTCTCTGGCTGGTCGGCCCGGTAGGTGATCCGGGCGAAGTCGAGGCCGGGATGGCGCACGAGTCGGCTGGTGATGCTCTGCCCCAGGTGGTAGTCCCAGAAGAAGCGCATGGCGCCTGCGGCAACGTCTGGGTTGGCCTGCGGCCGGGCAGACCACGCCATGCCGTCGAGCAATTCCACGAAGTGGACGGGCGACTCGGCCGACTGTGCCCATGGGAGCCCGTGGTAGAGGCAGTGGTCTGCCACGACCACGGTTTTGCCAGCCGCAGCCGCCTCGATCCCCGTCGTTGAGCCGTAGGTCGTCACGGCATGACACGCGTCCAGGAGTGCGTAGGTGTCGAGTGGATTTCCTGGCGGGACGACAGACACGTTCGCCCTCGGCCGCACAACCGAAGCCGTTTCATCCGCCCCGTGGAGTTCGGGCAGGCGCTCTGCCAATGCCGCCCAGGAGGCGGGGCTCGCGTTCGGATGAAACCGGATGACGAGGTGGCAGCCCGGGTTTCGTGTCGCCCAGCCCAGGATCGCCATGAGCCATTCGTGCTGCTCGGCGAAGATCTGATTGCGATCGGCCTCGGCACCGAACTCCTGGTCTGAACTGGTGAGAGCCAACAGGATGCGGTCGCCCGCCGACACGCCGGCCGCAGCCAGTGACTGCGCCGCGCTCGGACGGTGCTTGCGCAGGAAGGGCTGGCGGTTGTAATTGCGCGAGTGGCGGCGGTCGTCGAGCCAGCGGAGGACCTGCCCCGCCTGCTGGGCCGTGAGCGGTTGCCGCGCATTGGCCAGCGCAGCCTCCCGGCGACCGCGATACTGGGAACACCGTTCGTTTTCCCACAGCCGCAGGGAATGGCGCACCATGCCGCGCTCGTGGCAGATCACCCGGATCCCGAGCCCCCGCGCTGCTTCTAAGGCAACCCGCGTGAGCGCAAGGCGGCCGTTGAACAGCCAGAGCACATCAGGCTGCACAGCCTCCAGCCAGGCGCGACAGCCGGCGAGCGTCTGCGCCGCACCGCACAGATACTGCCGGTAGACGCGCCGCACGCCGGGGTCATCCAGATCAAGCCGTGGACCCCGGAAGTGGCTGGTCATCGAGCCGAAGCACCATTCGCCAAGGTCATCGTCGCCGAGCTGGGCGTGGCGCAGGCCGTCGTCGGGCAGGGCCGCGGCCCAATCGATCGCCGCAGCACGGTCGGCGGCATCGACGTAGCGCGACATCCACTCAAAGGGGTGGTGCTGCAGCCGGGCGGCTCCCGCGGCACGGCTCTGACAGACCAGACAGCGTTGCTGGTTTGGGTTGCCGTCTGCCCAGACGAGATCGCAGGTCGGGGAGACCGCATCGCAGAGGAGCAACCGCGTGTTGCAGCCGCGCCTCGCCAACGCTCGCAGAACGGTCAGTTCCCAAGCCGAGACTATGTCCCAGGTTGCGTAGGGGCTGAAGCAGGCCACGCGAAAGACGCCCGCCGCTGGCTCCGAGGCTCGATGGACATCGCCTTCGGCGCTCTCGACCTGCGACAGCACACTGTTTGACGCGATCCATAACCGGGTGCCGAGCCGCTGGGCCAACGCCCCACCCAGGCCTCGCGCGAGCCGACCCGTGGGCGCCCGGGGGATCATCGCCATCTCCGGTTGGAACTAGTGGGATGTCGCACAGTGATGCGCGATCTAATCACGGAGGCTCTCGGTGAAGGAAACGCGTGCCGTCCATCACCACCCTTCGTGATCGTCTCCACCTTGAGCGAGCGGCTTATCAGGACTGAGAATACCGAGTTGAGCCGCATGCCTGTGCCGTAAGCCGTGCCGAGTTGGAGCTCGGCCTGGCCCGGCATGGCGGTCCGGGTGCGCGACCCGCACCTTTCAGACCCTGATGTGCACCGGCAGGAGATCGTCCGCGCCGCGGTGGACGACATGGAAGCTCGGCACGATGTCTTCCCAGACATCGTGGCCGTTCTCTACGTCCACGCGCCGCTGCGCCGGCCGGAGCACGTGGCCGAGGCGCTCGACACGCTGCTGATGCATGAGGCGGACCAGGTGGTGAGTACCTACGAAAATCGCGCTCTGCACATTCGCCATGGCCGCAGCAGCGGCATCAAACAGATCAATCTGGCTGCAAGCCGCGGGCTGCGGCTAGAGCGAGAGGCCCTGTTCACCGCCAACAACGCCGTTCATGTCTTCTGGCGCGATATGATACTTGTAGGAACGCTTACCTGGAACGGGTCGATCACACCGTGATGTCGCGGCTCGAGAGCCTGCAGGCGAAGACCCCCGCAGACCGCCCCCGTGCCGAGGCCGTGCTGCTCAGCTTCTTGACGACGTCGGCTTCAACCTGCGAATCCGTCCGTGGCGATCGACGCTCCCAGCCAGTGGGTTAGACGGATGGCTGCAGGACCTTGCGTGAGCGTGGTGGTGCCATCGTTCAACCAGGGGGCGTTCCTGAAGGAGTGTCTGGACTGCCTGGCGCACTACCCCGCGCACGTCTGCGAGATTCTGGTGATGGATGGCGGGTCGACGGACGGATCGCTGAATGTGATCAGGACGTATGAACATCGGCTTGCCCACTGGCAGAGCAGACCAGACGGCGGGCAGGCGGCCGCTCTGCGGGAGGGCTTCCGCCTGGCGCGGGGTTCTATCTTGAGCTGGCTGAACAGCGATGATCGCCTCATCGACGGAGCGTTGCCGAAGGTCATCGATTACTTCGACCGCAACCCCGGCATCCAATGGGCCTACGGCGACCACGACTTCATCGATGCGGCAGGGCGTCGTATGTCGTCGCGCTACGTGGCCCCGGTGGACTACCTGGAGCTGTACTGGGGCGACTGCTATCTGCCGCAGGAGGCGGTGTTTTTTCGTCGGGACTTGTATTTCACAGTCGGCGAGATCGATCCCGACTGTCAGCTGACGATGGACTTTGACCTCTGGCTGCGCATGGCGAGGCGGGAGGCGCCCGGCAAGATCCACGCGACGCTCGGTGAGTTCCGCCGGCATCCCGGGCAGAAAACCACCGACATCGAGGCCTACCACGCCGCCGCTCGTCGCAATCGAACGGCGCATCCTGCCCCCCCGCGTCCCTCCGCTCTGCAGCGGTTGTCGTGGGGCGTGAAGCACGCCGTCTATCGCTACAGGCGGACGGCCGCCGACCGCGGAATCCTGGCCATCGTCACCGAGGCGAACGCCCGTCGTCGCGGAGGGCGATCCTGAGCCCCAGGCCATGCGGTCGAGCCGACCCGTCGAATGCTCCCCCGGGACAAGGGCAACCGCGGAAGTGAACCGAGCGCGATCGACGGCCGTCAGCAACACGTGGCTGATCGACGATCGCCCGTGGACCGTGGCGGAACGCATGATCTGGCTCCGCGGTCTGCCGCAGTCCATGTCGCGACGGCTGACGGCGTGGATGCGGGCCCGCCGTGGCTGCAACAGCGCGGGGATTCCCGTGCCTCCTGCACGAAACAGTTGATATGCGTGCGGTGCCCGCATGGACTCTGAGAATGGTTCAGGCCGTAATCCGAAGCCAATCTGGTCTGCAATATCCAATATGAAACTGAAGCATAGGTTAATCAAAGGCGTCTACGTTAAGCGATAACTAAGGACACACTACTGAACCAGCCTGTGCGCATGTCCGCAAGTGCAGCTGGAGTGGACTCAAAAACCAACCATTGGCTGAAGCCTCGATGCATGCCATCGAGGCTGAGCCTGCGGGTCAGCTCGAGCAGCGTTGGCGCCTCGGTGGTCTTGGCATCTCGGCGCCACGGGTAACCGCCTCGCAGGCCGATGTCATCTGCTCCTGCGTTGCCGTGCAGCGCGAGAGCGTTTCCGCAGAGATCCTCAAGCTCGTCGGCAAGGCGGAGTGTGAGCACATCTGCTTCTGCCAGTGCAGCGGTGCCTGAGTAGGCGCCCAGGTCGGCCGACTCAAACGACGTGTAGCGGTGCACAAGATCATCTACCTGAGTGCCAAAGCGATCCGCGAGCACCACTCTCCGCTCCTCTGGCTCAAGGCCAGCCTCGAAGGGAACTCGGTGCTGATAAACGGCGTGAAGCAGGGCCCCGATCACCCAGTGGTCGGGGCAGCCGGATTCCATCACAAGACTTGCGGTACCCACGAGATGGGCGATAAAGGGTTTGCCTGAGCCGCGAGCCAGGGAAAACACCTGCCGCAGGGCAAACACGTAGGCGTCGGCGAGCGCTCGGCACTGGTCACTGGAATAACCATGGCTGATGGCCTGCGCGTAGAGCTCGAGGTTCGTCTGGGCTGGATAGATAAAAAAGTCTCTCATGATGTATGGATGCGGTCAGCCTCTGCGGGGGTGAGGTCGAGAGCCGGGTTCGCGCTACAGATGCGGTCGAGGTTGCCAAGGTCTGATTGGCTGTCCACGGCAAAGCCAGGGCAGACGAACGAACTGTCCGGACTCGGAAGGTTCACAATGCGGAAGTCTTCCCGGTGCTCGTAGAAGTAAAGGGTGAGGTGCTCCTGCTGCTCGCTGCTCACGCCATGGTTGAGGACACGCCGCAGCGTGCCAGTCCGCACGATCTCGGTCATCAGGCCTCGCGGGCAGCGGCCGTCCGCGTATGTGGTGACCAGATCGGGGCCCGCCTGCGGTTCCGACACAGACACTCTCTGCATCATCTCTGCCGCCTCTTGGAGGTCATCGAGCGGAAACAACGGCCGGTCGCCGCAAAGCCGGGCAAAGGCGTCGAGTCCGAAGGCCTCGGCGGCGAGGACGGCCCGCTCGAGAACCCGATCTTCCGAACCCCGAAACGATGCGACTCCCAGTCGCCTCGCGAGCGCCACAAGCCGATCATCAGCCGGGTGATCGGTCGTTGCCAGAAACGTGGGGTACGGGAGCAGCTGTGCTCGCCGGATGACGCGCTCGAGCAAGGGAATCCCTCCGATAAGACGCAGCGCTTTGTCTGGCAACCGGCTCGAGCCGGATCGTGCAAAGACGAGAATGCCCAGGTGCATGCTCACCGCTCCATCACTCCGGCGGTGACGAGTACTTCGAGGTGCGGCAGCAGCGACCACAGCGGACGGTCGCAGCGGGCGGCAATGTCGAGCAGACTGGTGTGACCGTCGGCGTGGGAGATGAGATCGAGCAGATCTTTCACCACTGCTGTGCTCCCCTTGATGCTAGTCTGAGGATAGAGGCCGCGCCGGCCGAGCTGGGGCTCGCCGAGCACGAGAGCGCGGGGTGCGCAGTCGTGCTCGAGCGTCTCAACGAGCGTGCGGTGTAAGCCGAGCGTTTCAGCGAGGCCTCGGGCCGTGACCACGCGGCCCGGCGTGTCAAGCGAAGTGTGGTATTCGGGATAAGTACCATACTTTGAGCGCATGATCGACACCATCGGGATATCGATGCCGGGAGCGCAGTACATACTTTCGTCGCTGCCACGGTCGCGCCAGGCATAGGTGTCGTAGCTGCCCACGGCGTGCCTGAGTACATGGCGGGCGACCTGATCGGCATAGGTATCGCCCAGCCGCGAGGGAAGGAACGACCAGGTGCGCTCATCGCCCACACAGGTCAGGTTGAAGGCGGCCCGCACATGGCTTCTTAGGTGCTCGCGCTGAGTTTCGAGAACGGCCGCCGATCCGATCATTTCCGGAACGAACACGAATCGGTAGGTGTAGCGACGGTCCGGCAGGGCAGCGAGCCACTCGGCCAGGGCTGCGGCCAACACGGGGCCCGACAGCTCGTTGTTGGCCATCGCCGGATGGCAGCAGTAGGTGGAAAAGAGGATTTCATCAGCTGTCCGACCCGGCAGCACGAGCTGGCCGTAGTCCAACGATCCAGCAACGTGATTTGCGTCGATGCGAGCGTGATACGTGCCCTCCGGCAGGCTCTCACGCTGCCGATGCGACAGGCAGAATCCCCATTTCCGCTCGTAGTAGGAGGTGACGTACGGAATCGCGTCGGGCTGGTCGGGCAGTGAGTAGAGGTGCGGTTGCAACTCGGCGAGGGAAAGCTTCTCGTCCACGGCTGTGCTGTAGCCCACGACGTGGAGCGTGTTGTCAGCCACGTCGCACAGCCGGTGCCCGTCTGGAGACTCCAGAGATGCGGAGCGCAGGTGCCATTCCTCGGGAACGATCCAATCCAGCACGCGACTGCCCGAGGCAACCTGCGTCACGGTAAAACCCTCAAGCGACGAGCCGAGGATCGCGAGGGTCTCGCGGATGCCTGGCCCGGCAAGACTGCGGTGGATGGGCAACAGCTGCTCAAGCAGGGCCAGCATCCGCATGCCCTCGGCGTCGAGGGCTGAGCAGTCGGGGTGGTCGTCGAGGATCGACATGCCGGTAGATGTCAACGCTTCGGGGTGAGGAGAAACAGGCGGTTGCCGGAAGGGCGGATGGGGTCGAAGTCGGTATGCAGGTGCTTGCTGAATATCCGGGCGATGAAAGCAAAACTGTCGTCAGTCCAGCCGGTCACGTGCTGGATCGCTACTGGAGCATCGATGCCGTCCATGATGATGGCAGCCGAGCCGGCCTTGGCAAACAGCTGCTTGAGAAAGCGGCTCGGCGCGATCAGGTGATCGAGGTATTGGAAGAGGCCGATCATCGCCTGGTGATCAGGGGCCGACCATGGGGCGGAGCCAATGCGCCGGTCGACGAGAAGTCGGTCCAGGCAGTGCACGCCGGAGCTCCTGCAGCCGGGGCCCCAGTAATTCGGTTCATCGCGAACGAGATAGGTGGCACGGCAGCCGAAGTCCGCGGCCAGCGCGAGGAGGCCCCATAGCGGGCAGCCGACCTCGGCGTATTCGGTGAATCCGCCAGTCCGGGATTGCAGATACTCCCAGAGCTCGAGAGAGCGGAAGCCAGAGAACCTCTTGAAGGCTGCTGGCTCGCTGATCGAGGCTGTGATCGCGGGGGTGAGCGCCCGCACCATCCCCACATCACCGCTGGCGACAGCCGCCGCGATCGCGACGGGTTCAAAGCCCGTTGGTGCCCTGATCGAATCGACGATCGAAAGCAACTCCCGCTCGCCGCGCCGCACATCCGGTATCTCCTGACGGCCGATGGCCATGGCCCAGAACTCGACTGTTCGCTGGAATCCATGTGCGGAAAACCTTGCGAGCACGGTGTCCCAGCCCTTGGGATGGGAGGCAACGGGGGTGCTGAACAACTCGCGGATGACCGCCGGTGCGAACCAGCGCCGCTTGAACACAAGACCACAATCCGAACATCGCCAATTGCCATATTGGCGAAGCATCTGCCGCTCGTCGGTTCTCACGATCTCCGCAAGTTTCTCGGAGTAGAGATTAGCTTCCGGCGCCGAGTGTTCAGTCGCGGCAGTGCTGTCGCAAAGCGGGCAGCGCTCAATCGTGACAAATTGCTGAGCGGACACTTTATAGCCTGATCATGGGGTTCTGTGCAGCAGAATCTACAGGCGTAGCGGATTGAGGCTTCTAGGAAGAATCCCTTTCAGATCTAAGAATAGGCCATCGGGTTGCAAGAGCCTCGACCAGCACTCTTCTGTAAGATTGATGAATTGAAGGTGGGCTACTGCGGCAATCACGGCCTGGTACCGGGACCCCTCAGGGATTGAATCCAGCACTGTCAGGCCATACTCCCGCATGGCCTCATCTGCATCCACCCAGGGATCGACCAGGATGGGCTGGATCCCATAGCGCTGCAGAGCCGCGATCACATCCACCACCCGCGTGTTGCGCAGGTCCGGGCAGTTCTCCTTGAAGCTCAGCCCGAGCACCAGCACCGACGATCCCGCGATCACCATGCTATTCCTCGCCATCTCCACCACCAGTTGCTCCACGACCCAGCGGCCCATGCCATCGTTGATGCGCCGGCCCGCCAGTACGACCTGCGGGTGATAGCCAAGTTGCTCGGCCTTGTGGGTGAGGTAGTAGGGGTCCACGCCGATGCAGTGGCCCCCCACAAGCCCAGGTCGAAAGGGCAGAAAGTTCCACTTGGTTCCAGCCGCCTCCAACACATCCAGCGTGTCGATCCCCAGTTGGTGGAAGATGATCGCCAGCTCGTTCACCAGGGCAATGTTGAGATCACGCTGGGTGTTCTCGATCACCTTCGCCGCTTCTGCCACCTTCAGATTCGCAGCCCGGTGGGTGCCTGCTTGAATAATTGAACCGTAGAAGTCATCAACCCAGGCAGCTGCGTCGGCAGTGCTGCCACTGGTCACCTTGGTGATCGTGGTGAGCTTATGGTCGTTGTCGCCAGGGTTGATCCGCTCGGGGCTGTAGCCACACACAAAGCCAGCCGCTGGTTCATGTGCGTTGAAGCGCAGGCCTGATTCACGCTCGAGGATCGGCACGCACACTTCTTCTGTAGCACCGGGATAGACTGTACTTTCATAGATCACAATGGGTGTGGTGGCGGCATGGGCATGACCGCGCTGCCGTTCAGCCCTTTGCCGAAGTGCCTGTCCCACCGTTGCGCTGGCCTTCTTCAGCGGCATCAGATCAGGGCGTTTGGAGGCATCAATCGGCGTGGGGACTGTGACCACATAAACATCGGCTTCTGCGAGTTGCTTCGGATCGCTGGAGAATTCCAGCAGGGCAGCGTCCTGAAGGGTTTCCCGGCTGGTTTCGAGAGTGCGGTCGATCCCTTGCCTCAGCTCCTCCAGCCGCTGACCGTTGATGTCGAAACCGATGACGCGCCGCTGCAGGGGGGCACCGGTGCGCAAGCAGGCACCTGGTATGGCGAAGGTGGCAGCCAGCGGCAGGCCCACATAGCCCAGGCCGATAACCGCCACCGTGCAGGTATGGAGCGGGGGGAGCACAGCTATTGATGCATTCTCCGGAGAGGGGTTACCCAACAATAATTTGGCAGGTGGGGGAGTTGTCAAGACAAAGCACAAAGTAGGGGCCGAGATCGTGCGGATGGTTTTGGGAACAGTTCAACATTTAAACGTTGTAGTAGTCCCGGTACCAGGCAACAAAGCGGGTTACACCCTCTTGTATCGGCGTGTTGGGTTTAAACCCCGTCCAGGCCTCGAGGGCTGAGGTGTCAGATGCCGTAGCCGGAACATCACCGAGTTGCAGAGGAAGAAATTCCTTGGTGGCCGAGATGCCCAATGCACTCTCCAGTGCCTTGATGTAGTTCATCAGCGGCGTGGGATTTGAGTTGCCGATATTAAACAACCGATGCGGTGCCCAGCTCGTGGCTGGATCGGGCTGGGCAGGATCAAAGTCAGGATCCGGTGTGGCAGGCTTGTCAAGTACCCGGATCAGGCTCTCAACGATGTCGTCAACATAGGTAAAATCTCGGATCATCTGGCCATTATTGAATACCTGAATCGGTTTGCCAGCAAGCATCGCCCTCGTGAACAGAAACAGGGCCATGTCCGGCCTCCCCCAGGGGCCATAGACGGTGAAGAAACGCAATCCCGTGGCGGAAAGCCCATAGAGATGACTATATGAGTGTGCCAAGAGTTCGTTGGCCTTTTTGCTAGCCGCATAGAGGCTCACTGGGTGGTCGACTCCCTGGTGCTCGGAAAAGGGCAGCTTTGTGTTGCCGCCGTATACCGAGCTACTGCTGGCATAGACAAGATGCTCTATACCGTGATGGCGGCAGCCTTCAAGGATGTGACCAAACCCCACCACGTTGCTTTGGATGTACGCCGCTGGGTTCTCGATCGAATAGCGCACCCCAGCCTGGGCCGCCAGATTGACCACTTTCGTGGGGGCACCGGGCGATAAATCCTTACCACCGCCAGCCTGACCGCGGAAAGCGGCCGCCACCGCATGACTGTCTTTCAGATCAGCTTCGACTAAAGCAAAAGGGGTACTACTACGCTCCGCCACTGCTCGCAATTGAGCGATTCGTGCCCTTTTCAAGGCGGGTTCGTAGTAAGGGTTTATGTTGTCGAAACCCAGGACTGGTGTGCCACGCTTGAGCAGCCGCATGCTCAGATGAAAGCCAATGAACCCGGCAGCACCTGTCACAAGAACGGTCATTTAATCCAACCAGCTTAAGTGAGCCTGCACAAGGAAAGATTGCGTTTGGTTCGGCATCAGATTGTCCCGGCACGAGCTTGATTGTAAGAACTATCCTCCCCACTCATTTCTATATAGCTGATTGCATCACCGAGAAATGCATTCTGATTTAAAATCTCCCACCATATTCCGATGATAGCTCCGTTGTATGAATAGAGCCTCTCCCGATCATAGTTCAGATCTTGAAAGCGGCCAGGGTTAAGCAACTTTAGGCCACTTGGGCCGTGCGAGAAGATTGGATCACGTTCTTCCTTCACCGAAACAACTGAGTCGCTTTCTGTGATGCGTAAAACATTGATCGCTTTTTCAATATGCTCGGCACGCCGGTTTAAAGCGTGGATGCTCAAGAACAAAATAATGTCAGTGCTTGAGCCATTCTGTTTTTGATAGTATTGTCCAGCATGCAACAGGATATCCCAAATCGGTAGTTTTGTGTTGTCTGTAACTGAATCATCTCGCAGCAATCTTAGATGGCGTGGAACTTTGCCCTGTGCCTCAAGACCAGCTGCATAATCAAGAACGGATTGACTTTGGGATGAAACGATGACTTGCGTGACACTTTCCACCTCGGCAGCCGATCGAATTGCTCTTTCAAGTAGTGAGCTGCCATCAATCATACGATAGGGAACACCCTCATTACCTGGATAGGATTCGCGAACAGGTATAACTGCTGTGCAGGTTGGCTTGTAATCTCCTTCGAGGCTCTTGCCGATTTGTGCGAAGATTCGCATGCGCGCCTGGAGTAGCCGCTGATTGTCGCGGCTAAGCGAAGTGGCATGTTGCCGGTAGTAGAAAACAGGGACATCCAGACTGACGGCTCCAACCCGATTGCAGAGTTTGTACCAGAGCTCCCACCCATCCTGGGCATCGATATCCTCTGAATAGCCACCCGCCGCTTTCAACGCTCTGGTGCGAAACAAGGTACAAGCCCCATGGGGAGGCAAGTGCCCTACTTTATCCTCTGAACCCAAGCGATGTCGGCGCTCCATTCCAAGCACGTCGCCTGTTTCGTTAACATAGAAGTAATTGCCATACACAAGACCAGCATCTGGAGACGCCTCAATCTTGCTGACCATCAGGAGAATCGCCCCCTCATCCAGCCAGTCATCGGCATCGAGCCGCATCGTATACTTCCCGTTCGCCAAACCAAGTGCATAGTTGGCAAGCTTTTGCAGGCCAATTGGTTCAGGATTCCTAATTATGGTAATTCGACTTGGGTCTCTTTGGCGCAGGCTTCCTGCCAACGAAACGGTATCATCATCCGACGCCTCGTCGATGATAATCAGCTCCCAGTTAGTGTATAGTTGATGCAATACGCTCTTCACGCATTGCGTGAGGTATCTGCCATAATTGCGGCAGGGAACGTAGATTGTTACCAGTGGGGCTGATTCATTCATAGTACTAGAAAGTGGATGCTTTGGGTAGAATTATTTGATCGTAGGCTCCCAGATTACACAGGGTTAAACAATGCTGGTTTCCGGCGTTCTCAGATGATGTCCTGCCACATGAGGGGCTCGTGACGCCGGAGCTGCCGGCGAGCCAAGCGGCCAACTACTCGGTCGTAATCGCGGGCATCGATACCCTGATTTGGCCGCAGCACGCAAACGTTGTCTGTGTCGAGAACCTCACCTGCCTCGATGTCGCGCGAAGGATACACTGCCCGCCGGAAGGAACGCGGATGATCATTTGAGACTTCGATGGGCAGCGGCTGCTTGATACCAGTGCCTTGCAGGGTGCGGATGTCCTCCAGCGCATGGATTAGGTTCCGCAGGTCTGCCCCATCCAGCGAGAGCTGATGGTCGCGAAAGGCGCGGTCTTGCTTGTTGTCGGTGAAGTGAAACTCGAGTACTTCGGCTCCCATGGCTGCGGCCACCTCAAGGGCCTTGGTGCCGAGCGTGTGGTCGGAGTAGCCCACAGTCACGCCCAGGCTGGCGAAGGAACCCATCACAGCAAGGTGGGCGTCGGCGTCGGCGATCGGGTACATCGTGGTGCACTGGAGCAGGGCGAGTTGCGAGCGCTCTTGATATGCCGGATTTGCACAGCGGATGTCCTCCACGGCTGCGGCAACCTCGGCCATGTCGGCAAGGCCGGTAGAGAGCAGGATCGGCTTTCCGGTATGGGCCGCCGCCCTTAGGAAAGGGGGCGCGGTGAGGTCACCGCTGCCGATCTTGCAGGCGGAGAGCACGGGCGTGATCCAGTCGAAAGCTTTGATGTCCCACACCGACGCCACATAGCCGCGGCCGGCAGCAAGCACGCGTTCGGCGAGGGCCAGGTGCTGCTGTGGCGCGAGTTCGAATCGCTTGAAGTGGGCGTTGCGGTCTGGGCTGGCAACTGAAGATACCAGCGTATCGCCGTAATACACCTGGAACTTGACGGCATCGGCGCCCGCCTCAAGGGCGAGGTCGGCGAGCCGGAGGGCAGCATCGAAATCCCCCTCGTGGTTGCCGCCGATCTCGGCGATGAGCCAGGGCCCGTGCGGTCCTTCAAAGATGCTCTGCTCAATTCGCCGCTGCATCGTGTTCAGCGCCAGTGTAGGTCGAAGTACATTTTTACTTCTGCTCCATAGCTGTGCTTATCGCTACTGAGTAGAAGTGAATTCGCTCCGTTGAAGTCGTATAGGGTTGCATTCTCGGCATTGGCCCGCATCAACAGATTGAGTTGGAGAAAGGGATTGAAGTCTTTGCCGCGCCAGAGAGAGTCGGATGCGGCAATTACGGCATTGGCCCGCGCCTTGCCAAGCAGCACCAAACAAAAGGCACGTGGCAGCATGTCTTGCGCTAAACCGCAGGCCAGCACAAACCCGTGCCCTTGCTGGGCCAGTTCGTACAAGGACTCAACGCTATCCATCCTCCGCAGTGCCTTATCGGCGGCATTGTTTGCCTCAAGCGTCGAGTAATACAACTCTTTCACGCGACCAATCGTGATCTCAGGCACGAGTACCGCGCCGCCCTCAAGAGCTGTGCGGTAATCTTGGCGTCGTTTTCGACCGAAGTAGACGAGGCTATCATTGTCCTTAAAGCGACTTAAATCCTCAATCCATGCTGTGTGGCGCGGTTGTGCAATTGGGTGGCGACCGTGCTTTTCAAACCACAGCCATGGGCGCAGATCCCGCTCGCCAGGGAGCGTGCTCCAGCGCACCTCTTCATAGCTGTCTGTAAGCACATCCAGCAGTTTATGTTGAACCTCGACAGCCTTGAGCAGGCGTCCTCTGGGCGAAGGTTCTTGCATGCCAAGCTGGACTGGGCCAAGATAATAAGTAAAGTCTGGCCTGTAGATCTGGTTGTTTTGATCAAGGCATACGGGCCAAAGGCAAGCCGGTCTACCTGCCTCCGTTGCGAGCCACCACTGCACTTCATGGCATAAAGCAGACAGAATACTTGGGTGGGTAAATACACTGGCCTCGCTAGCCTCCTGCCAGAGCCGCAATGCGACATCCGCATCGATTCGCTCAATATCAATGTGGAAATGATTCATAAATGCTCAGCTTTTTGCATTACATGGGATTTATTTAAGACTACAGGAGGACTTCATCAGTGGCAATAGCATCACTATTGTGCCTTCAGCTGATTCTTAAGGATAATCTTCTTGATGTTTAAGCTTTGCATGCTCGGCTTAAACTGATTTTTCTCAAAAACCCTAAGCGATGGCAAATTCCAGTAATCTACCTCGGCTGCTATTGCATGGATCTGTTCATCTCTTTTATATGAACTGACAAGATGCTTGACCATCGCCGAACCAATCCCAAGCCCTTGGTAATCTTTGTCGACGCAAAAATGGGCTATCAAAACTGTTCTATGTGTTGGGTCCAGTTCATGGAAGATTCTAGCCCGTATGCTGCCAACCAATTTTTCATTGGCTTGTGCCATCAGGGCAAAGAAAGGACCAAAGGCTTCCAGATGTTCCTTTAGTGCTTTGCCAACCTGCCGATCCCGCTGGGAATTTTCAAAATCTATGAAGAGCGACGTCTTGTCTCTGTCGACTGGCACCAATCTTATATCTCTATTTAGTTCTAATGTCGCTAGCGGTAACATTGTTGCCGTCAGATTGAGGTGTATGCCTTTTGTTGGACAGATCTGGCCCCTGACATCGTTACCTCCGGGCAGGAGGAGCAGGGTTCCGTCTCAGTGTAGACCTCATGGGGAGTTCTGTCTCCCAGGGAGCTGTGCGGCCTTACGTGGCAGTACCTCCACAGGAAGCGGTCCATGCACTTAGCCTCCCAACCATCGCTTGATACCGTCCAGCAGCTGGCGCTTCCACTGGCTCACTTGGATCGGGTGGATGGCGTGATCGGCGGCGATCTCCTGCATGATTTGCTGCCGGCCGTGAGCGTTGCTCACATCGATTGCGCTGCGGCGGTACCAGCTCCTGTCGTGTTTCGGCCACCTACTCCGCCAGTAGGGCCTGCTCACGGATGTTGCTCGGGCGGTGATCTGGCCGCTGCTCCTGCCCCAGCTGTGCAAGCAGGCTCGGTTCGTTCCCCGGCGGCAATGCCAGGCCAGTGACCTCAAATCTAAGCCATTGCTGGATAAACAAGGCATCAATCGCAAGCCTTAGGGATTTCTCAGACACACCAGTCGTAGTGTTCAACTGAGGTGTATATGCTTCCTCTAGCTCTTCCTAAGAGGTCAGTCAGGAGAAGAGAACCCAGCGGTTCTTGGGATTAGACGTCCTAGCCAAGGGTGCGTGGAGCCCCTGTATTTAGAATAGGCTGTTATGGTGCTTGCTGTACCTGTGTAGGGCTTAGCTGTCATGGCAACTGTCGATTGCCGGGTTCGTCGTCAGTTTGCCGACCGTCGATCGCGTAGGCGAGCTGTGCTGTATAGCATTTGGCTTTGCAGGAGACCCCTAATAGTCCTAATAGTCCTAATAGTCCTAATAGTAACTACTCTATCTGCCCTTGACCAGCCTTCTCTTCATGATACTCCGCATCCTGATTAACGTTCCATGTGTCGTAAATCTGCTCGCCTGAAAGGATATTCCTTGCTGTCAGCATCGCCGTCATCATCGAGTGATCCTGGTTGTTGTATTGATGCATGCCATTGCGCCCCACTACGTGCAGGCGCGGGCAGTGGGTCTCCAGTGCTTTGCGGATGATCTGGCGCCTGTGGCTGTAGTCGTCGTCGTAGACGGGATAGGCCTTTGGCTGGCGTACGACCGCCGCATCGAGCACATCGCCGGGATGGACCAGTTGGAGGGCTTCGAGTTCGCGGTTGGCAAGGGCGATCAGCTCAGCATCCTGCATCTTCCAGAGTGATTCATCCTCGCTTGTGAAGTATTCCAAGCCGTAGCAGGCCATGCCAGGCTCGGGAACCATTGCAGCTGACCAGTTACCGAAGTTCTGAATACGGCCCACTTTCAGATCTGGATCATGGATGTAAAGCCAGTTATCTGCGAAGGAAACGCGGGGTCTGACGATCAGGGCAACGGTGAGAAAATCGCGATAGCGAAGGCCCCTGGCTGCTTCGCGAACCTCCTCGGGGAGTTGGGGTAGGATCGTCTGGATCAGCCATCCAAGGGGGGCTGAGCTGATCAGATGGTCCACCTCATGCCGGCTGCTCTGATTTCCCTGCCTTGCGGTGACCCGCCAGGTGTCAGCGGGTGTGTGCTCCACAGCGGTGACCCTGGTGTCCATCCGGATGCTGCCACCATTAGCGGTGACCTTCTCCGCCGTTGCCTCCCACAGCATGCCGGGGCCAAGGCGCGGGTAGCGGAAGGAGGTGATCAGGGTCTTGATCTGTGCGGCACGACTACTACCAGACTCTGTGGGGCTTGGCTGTGGCCACAGCGCATTCCGGGCCGCCTTGCTCAATGACAGGCCTTTGATTCGCTGAGCTGCCCAGTCGGCGGAGATTTCTCGGCATGGCATGCCCCAAACCTTTTCCGTGTAGCTTTTGAAAAACATGTGGTATAGGCGCCCTCCGAACTTGCCTGTCACCCAGTCTTCGAGATTATCTGGTTCGGGATTTGAGAGTAATTTCGCCTTGAGGTAAGAGGCGACAGTGAGCAGCGACTCGCGCTTGCCCAAATTTTTAATCACCTCCCCAACTTCGAGCGGGTAGGAATAAAACCTGCCTCGGTAGTAGATGCGCGACAGACGCGAACAGGTGAGCAGATCATCGGGAAGCAGCTCGCTCCAGAGATCCTCCACCTCCTGCGATTTGGAGAAAAAGCGATGGCCGCCGATGTCAAAGCGATAGCCCTTGTACACCTCGGTGCGGGAGATTCCCCCCACGTAAGTCGGATCCAATTCCCAGACGGTGGGCTTCAGGCCTTCTTTGCTTAGCAGATAAGCTGATGTGAGGCCTGCTGGCCCTGCCCCGATGATGCCAACCCGTATCTCCCCCATCAACGATTGCTCCAGCCTTTATCTAGAGAGTGGGCGCGATGGATCATTGTGATGCAGCTAGCGTAGGATGAGGATGAGCCGGTTTTCACAAAAAATTGTTTTTCTTGGGCTGAAAGCGAGTAGATGTTATCGGATGGCTCTGTTTGAAGCTGTCATTTCTCTAAGTGCCTTGGAGAGGTTGCTGCGTTCGCTTGGACCGGCCTTGGACCATTAACTGTGATCTTATCAGTGACTTTACCTTTCCCCAGAAGCGTGGACCAGTTCCAGTCAGAAGCGCAGCTGCCAATGCGTTGAAAGTCTAGAACTTCCCCTTGATGCAGGGCCGCACCTCGCCCCTGCGCAGTGCCCCGAATCCAGAAACTCCTTGCATAGGTACCGCACTGCGTGCGCCATGACGAAAAACGAATGTTTTTGTGTCTGGACTGGATCCGGAGGGGCCCTTGCCAAGGCCTTCTCTTGAGTAACACTTCCATCCAGTGCCCGGTGTCAACTACGTTGGCGGGCGCATTGCATCACAGCAATGGTTACCCGCATAAGGTTGTTGCATCAATGTCTGGCGCGGGGTGGTGGCCATTCCGAGTGGTGCTGCAGCCGGGAGGCGTGAGGGTGGAGCGGCCGGCCCTGATCCGCAGCGCAGACGGGCCGCACTGGAGGCGGCCCGCCAGCGCTACGGGGGCCTGAGTGCTGCAGGGAAGCGCCGGCTGCTGGATGAGCTGCAGGGGATCACGGGCTACCACCGCAAATCACTGCTGCGGCGGCTCAACCGGAAGTGCCCTGCCGCTGCCCTGGTGCTTGATGGTGCCTGTGGTGAGCAGGGCGATCCCGCAGCAGCTCTCAAACCCCACCCGCGCCGCTGGTATGGCCAGGAGGCGGCAGCAGCCCTGGTACCGCTGTGGGAGGCGAGTGATCGGCTGTGCGGCAAGCGCCTGGCGGCGTTGCTGCCGCTGCTGGTGGCGTCGCTGGAGCAGCACGGGCACCTCCAGCTTGAGCCTGAAGTGCGCGAGCAGATGCTGGCGATGAGCAGCGCCACGATCGATCGGCTGTTGGCACCGATCCGCAAAGCGAGCACGGCTAACAACTGGCGACGGCCGCCGCGGGCCTTCAGCGCTGTGCGGCGGCGGGTGCCTGTGCGCACGTTCAAGGGCTGGAGCGATCACCACGAGCCCGGCTGGCTGGAGATCGACCTGGTGGCGCACTGCGGCGGGCGCATGCAGGGTCCCTTTCTGTGGACCCTGGTGGCGACCGATATCGCCACCGGCTGGAGCGAAAGCCTGCCGATCCTGGTGCGAGAGGGTGCAGTGGTGCTCACGGCGTTGCAGCTGATCCGGCGGCAGCTGCCGTTTCCCCTGCGGGGGATCGATGCAGACAACGACCCGGTGTTCATGAACAGCTTGATGGAGGCCTGGTGTGACCGGCCGGGTCATCAGATCGTGCTGACCCGATCACGGGCGTACCAGAGCAACGATCAGGCCTGGGTGGAGCAGAAGAACGGGATGCTGGTTCGGCGCGTGGTGGGCTACCAGCGGCTGGAGGGCCTGGAGGCAGCCCAGGTGCTGGGGGAGCTGTACGGCGCCTTGCGGCTGTTCACCAATTTGTTTCAGCCCTCGTTCAAGCTCAAAAGCAGCGAGCGCGATGGCGGCCGGATCAAGCGACAGCACCACCCACCGCGCACACCCCTGCAGCGGCTGCTGGCGAGTGGCACGCTGAGCGAGGAGAGCGCCGCCCATTGGCGGCAACTGCAGCAGCGCAGCGACCCGGTGGCCCTGCTCACCACGATCCGGCGCTGCCAGGGACAGCTGGCTGTGCTGGCCAGCGGTGAGACCGGTGCTGGCCTGCAGGGAGCCGCAACGGAGCGGGATCTGGCGGCGGAGAACCGATCGCTCGAGGTGTTCCTTGGCGGGTTGCAGACCCTCTGGCAGAACAACCAGCCCCGGCGGCGCAAATCCAAGCCACGGACGGGCAAACGCACTCGGCCTGACCCATTCGAGCCGGATGTGGAGCGAATCGAGCAATGGCTGCAGGCCGAGCCCCATCTCAACGCCAAGACCGTGTTGGCGTGGCTGATCGAGCTGCACCCCCAGCGCTACGGCAAGCGCCACCTGCGCACCCTTCAGAGGCGCCTGCGCGGTTACCGGCTGCAGTGGATCGAGCAGGAGATGGCCGCTGCGGCAGCGGCCCCAAGCCCAGGGATGCAGGGAAGCGGAACCGGGGAGATGCCAGTGCTACCGGGCGTCAACCAAGATGGGTAACAATTGATTGATGCAAAGCGCCGGCCAACTTCATTGTCGGCGGACAGTTCATGTCTTGCCGAAACTTTTGTGTACCCCCTTATTGGTGTGTCCGTTCGTGCCTGATTTGCCGTGCGATGCGCCCCGCCAGCCGTGCAGCACTCAGGGGTCGATCATCGGGGAGAGCATGGTTTCAGGTGCTGCCAGCAGGGCCTGCGCAAGCGCGGATAGCGTCTGGGCGGGCACTGTCGACCAGCCGGCCAGCAGCGGGCGGTGCAGGTCGACCAGGCGCATCAGATGGGGATGGACATCGCGGCGCCGGTAGCCCTGGGCGCTGAACCACGTCCTGCCTGCCACAGAAACCCTGCCAGATTCGCCAGCTGCCAGACGGCGATCAGCAGCAACACCTGGAGGCGCAGGCCTGGCTCCACCTGGCGCATCGGTTGTGCCAGACGCAGCGGCCAGGCCATGTGCAAGCGGGCGTCACTCCACAGCCGGCCATCTGCGCGCTCCCGTCGCAGCCTGTGAAAATGCCAGGCGCCTCGGCCGTAGTTGAAGTACTGACGCACAAAACCCCGTAGTGAGGCACGGTGCTCATGGCGCACCTGGGTGCCCTGGTTCAGCTCAAGGCGCCCGCCCGCCCGTTGCCAGCGATCGATGAAGTCGCGGTCCTCCGCAGCTAGGAAGCCGAAGCGAGGGTCGCAGCCTCCCAGCTCAAGGAAGCGTTTACGGTTCAGGGCGAAGTTGAGGCCTGGCAGGAAGCCGGGTTCCTCCCCCGGCGGATTGAAGAAGCCATCCACCAGCTCGGTGATCACCTGTCCTGCGGCGGCTGATGCGGTTTCCGGGGCCGGATGCACCGTGGGCGCGCCGACCAGGACGTTTGGGTCGCGCTGTACCACTGTCACCAGCTCCGCCAGCCAGGTGGGGCTGGCGATGCAGTCGTCGTCGAGGAAGGCCAGCACCTCACCGCGTGCCCGCTCGGCCCCCAGATTGCGGTTCGCTGCCACGCCGCGATTGGGTGCAGGCTGGTGGCTGAGCTGAAGCCGTTGCCGGAACGGCGCCAGCACCTGATCCATTGGCGGCGAAGAGACATCCACCACCACCACCTCAAAGCTCTGGGAATCAAGGCTCTGGGCGGCGAGGGAAGCCAGGCAGCGGCGCAGGCCATCGGGGCGGTTGAAGGTCATCACCACCACGCTCGCCTGCGGGGCTGGATTGGTCCCGGCACCACTGTTGGCCATCTCTCAGGGCTGAGGCGCGCATGCCGGCAGAGTGTTTGCATGGCTCTTCCCCCACCTGTCGACCTGGGATCTCTGCTGCTGCAGCGGTTGGCGGAGATACCGAGCCTGGCGGGGGCGCATGGCTGCGCGCTGCTGAACCATCCCAGTCACGGCAATCTCGGAGATCATCTGATCTGGATTGGCCAGCTCCACGCAATCGAGCAGCTTCTGCAGATTCCTGTTCGTTACGTCGCCTCGCCTGACCGCTACTGCCCAAGGGCACTGGAGCGCGCCATCGGCGATGGACCGATCGTGCTCAGTGGCGGCGGGCAGCTGGGGGATGCCTGGCCACATCTGGGGGCTTTCATCGAGCGGGTGGTGAATGGCCATCGGTGCAATCCGCTGGTGATCCTCTCCCAGAGTGCGGATTTTCATGATCCAGCCAGTCTGGGTCGTGCCGCCGCTGTCCTGCAGGGCCATCCCGACCTGACCCTGGTGCTGAGGGATCGGCCCAGCTTCGAGCTGGCCCGGCGCCACTTCAGTGGGTGTCGGCTGCTGCTGGCGCCGGACATGGCCTTCAGCCTGCCCAAGGAAGCTCTGTGCCTCGATGCACCAACGGCTCAGTCACTGCGGCGACCATGGCTGGCGTTGGCACGCGGCGACCGCGAGCTGGCAGCCGGCGGCTGGCAAGGGTCGCTGGATTCCTCCCCCTGGCCGGTGGAGTGCAGCGATTGGCTGCCCTTGGAGCGTGGCTGGATCTGGGGGGATCGTCGGCTCCCCTGCAGTCGATCCGCAGCTACAGGTGTGCGGGAGATATTTCAGCGCCGGCTGCTTCACCCCAAGACTGCCCTGATGCGCCATCAATGGTTGCGACAACTGCCGCCAGAGTGGCGATGCAGGGCCCAGCGCTCCTCGCTCCATCGTCTCAGCCTGGGGATGGTGCACCTAGCCGTCCACCAATTGGCGGGGCGGGAGCTGGTGATCACCGACCGGCTCCATGCCGTGATTCTGGCCAGTCTGCTGGGGATCCCCTCTCTGGCACTCGATAACCGAACGGGCAAGGTCCACAGCTTTCTGCGCACCTGGGGAGCCTGGCTGCCTGAGGCCCAGCCCGTCGTGGCGGATGATTTACGGCAACGCCTGCGCCAGATTGCCCACCACGATCCGCGCGTTCCGGTGAGATCCACCTGAACGGATGCCCCTGTTCCCCGCTCGAGCCCGCATTGAACTGAGGCAGCTTCGTCGTCCCGCCAATAATCGCCTGGAGGCGGTTGTGCTGGCAGGGGGGCGCCGACAGCTGATCTGGCTGGAGACCGACGGTCTTCCCGTTCCGTTGAGCGCCGATGCCTTCCTGCCGATTCTGGTGCCGGCGGCGATGGCTTCCGGACTGCCCTTGAGGATTGATGCGCCCGTCTCGGCTGAGGTGGTCGTGGCCGCACACCGGGTGTCCCATGTGCTTGCCAGCTGGCACCCACATTGGTCGGAACTGGAGCTTGAGACGTCTGCAGAGAGTGCGTCGCCCGCGATCAGTTCCGAACCTGGTTGGGGAGGCGCTTTCTTCTCCGGTGGCCTCGACTCGTTCCGCACATTCCAGATCTTTCGCGGCCAGCTGAAGTATCTGCTCTTTGTGCATGGTTTTGATATTCTTTTGACGGAGCACGCTAAGGCAGATCTGGTGCGCAGCAGTCTCCTCAGGGTGGCGGCTGATACCGGCGTATCCCTGCTTATTCTGCGCACCAATCTACGCGCCTTCAGCGATCGCTGGGTGAGCTGGGAGCAGCATCAGTGTGGTGGTGCTTTGGCTGCTATGGCCTTGTTGTTAAGCCCGCATCTGAGCAGAGTGATTATTCCTTCCTCATATTCTCTGCCGTTCCTTTCCCCGTTTGGCAGCCATCCCGGACTGGAGAGCCTTTGGTCCATCCCCGGTCTTGAGCTGTGTCATGACACGATCGTGGAAGATCGTGTCAGCAAAGCCGTGGCGATCGCGCCTTGGACTTTGGCCCGCCAGCATCTGAGAGTGTGTTGGCAGCCTAATCGGCCCCAGCTTAATTGCTGTTGCTGTCGCAAGTGCCTTGCCACTCAGGCTGTGTTGCGGGGCTTCTGTGCCGAGTACGACTGGCCTACCTTTGCTGAGCCTCTCGATCTTCAGTCGTTAACCAGGGTTCAGATCGTTTCATCAGCCATGCTCAACCGTTTCTTCGTTCTGCGCGATCACCTCATCACTACTGGCAGGGATCCGGAGCTGCTGGCTGCTGTCGATCAACTGCTTGTGAGGCAGGGTCGTCGCCATCCCGCCAAGGCGTTACGGCACTTGGCGGTTCGCGGCCTCGCTTGCCTACGTGCCTGAGGCTGGGCTTCCATGCGTATCAGCAACCTGAGGCTGGAGGATTCACCTGTTGGTCGACGCGCAGCCGCCCAGGTGATCTGGGAGCAGGCAAAACGACCGACGGAAACCCTGTTCTTCGATGTGGGAGGCCCCTGGGCTGATCATCTTCAGCTTCGGCCCGAGGCTTTCGTGCTTGCCTGCCTGCCATTCGCGTTCTGGTGTGGCCGGGGTGGAGCTCATCGACGTTGTTGGACGAGGGGTTGCGCCGCACTCTGGAGCGCTATTGGAAAGCTCACGCGTCTCTGAGACAGGCTCTCTAAGCAGGGATGCATGACAACCCCTTACCGCGCTTGTTGAAGATACCGGGAGTAACGGGGCCGCAGGCCAAGTCCGATCTGGTGCCGAGCGTGCCAGAGCCGTATCCGGGAGCTGCAGGAAGTGGGTTGCGCAGAGAGGGCCGTGACAAGGGCATCCAGTTGCCGGCGATCGTGGCTCGTGGCATGGATCCAGCGGAAGGCTTCGGCCACTGCGGCGATGGCCTCGATCCGACATGCTTCACCGACGACCTGAAGGGGCAGCATGTCGGGTTCGGCAGCTGACTCCAGAATTGCAGCGACCTCAAGGATCCAGCGGATCCGGCCGGGTGGAAAGCGACACCAGTTGCGATTGGCGAGCCACACGATGTGTCCGGCGGGTGTGGTGACGTCTGGGTGCCTGGCGTCCGGGCGGAGGATCAACGCGAGCCGTCGGGTGCGGATGGCTTCGCCGGCAGCCCCTTGCATGGCCGCGGCGTGGAGTTGCCTGAGGTCGTCTTTCGAGGCGCCAGGGACGTGAAATTCGAGGGATCGCACCGGAAATGGACGGCCTGAGAACTGAAGGCCGGCTCTGAAGGTCGCGATATCCCCGACTCCGATCAGAGGCAGGCCAAGGCGAAGGGATGCTTCCTGCAGCCGCTCAGTGGCCTCGGTTGCCATCCTGGAGAAGAAAGAGGCGCGACGGGTCCAACCGCGGCAGCGGACAGCCTCTGATCCCTCCCCTGCCAGTGCGCCGAGCCGTCCGACCGCCAGCGAGGCGAGTTCGAAGCTGGCTGGGTCCTGATCATTGAAGCGGCATGTCTGGATCCAACGGTTCCAGGCTGCCAGAGCGGCCTCGGTGGGTTCGCGGCAGGCGGTCAGGAGGAGTCTGTGCTGGCGATTGGGCTCTGGTCCTCGCCACACCTGACCGTGAGCGGCACCAATCCCTTGATCAAGCTGCATGGGCTGGGTTCGGGAGGTGGTCCTGGACCCGGGCGCGGTCCAACCCGAGTTGGATGGCTGCGTCGAATTCCCGGCGGGCTCCATCCCAGTTTCCGGCTTGCAGCGAAATCAATCCGCACCAGTAGTGGAGATGAGGATCCTGGGGATAGGTGTTGCGATAGTGGACGATGCCGCCTTCGCCCTGCGTCATGACGGGGGACGCATGGCGGATCGCGTCTTCGGCGGCTCCAATCTGGTCCTTCGAGAGCGAAGTGTCGGCCATCAGGCTGGTTTGGAAGGCATGGCCGAGCATCCCGAGGCTTTGCACAAACCGCAGTGCTCCGGGGGCATCGCGTCCTGGCAGGGGGACGTGCGGTCGCTTCCGAAGGGATAGCGCGGTTTCAAAGATCTCGTGGAACCGTGCTGCGTTGCGAACAGGGTCAAATGTCTCTCTGGCGAAGGCATGTGCTGCCTCGCCGAGCCGTCGGCGCAGGATCGGATCCCCGGCGAGGCGATCGATCGCATGTGGGTAGTCCGCTTCGTGTTCGCAGACGAGTCCGGTGTGTTCATGCTGGACCAACAGGGTGGCACCGGTGCCGGCGAGGACGACCGGAGGAATTCCCGCCCACATGGCCTCCTGGATTGTCTTTTCGCTGGTCGCAAATGTTTCCGGGACGAGCGGATACCCGAAGATATCCATCGTGGCGAAGGCGGATCGAATGTCCTCAACGTGGCCATGAAACCTCACTCGATCCGACATCCCTAATCCTTCGAACTGCTGTTGAAGTTCCGCCTTCCAGGAGCCCCCTCCATAAATCTCGATTTGAACCTCCGGGTTCGTGATGTGCGCAGCCAGCCTGGCGAAGCGCGGATGCATCTTGGTGGGTTCCACGAGCCCGAGGTAACCGACCCGGATGCCTACGTGAGGGCTGGCCGTGATTCCTTCCAGGCGTTTCATATCTGCCAGGGCAGGGATGGATTCGAGGCGGCAATTCCTTGCCCGTGCTTCGCAGACAGCCGGCGTCTGCAGGCTTGCATCAGTTGATACGATCACCATGTCGGCGACGGATCCGATTGCTTCGGTCAGGACCTGGGGTGGTGTGGTGCCGGCTACGGCACTTCTCAGGATCCAGCGTGCCTGTGGCAGTTCCTGACGCAGGAGGTCATGGAGGCGAGGGTGATTCCAGAACTCCACCTCAACGATGTCAGCCTCGGCGATCGCGTTCCGGATAGCGGACAGATCGGGCGCAATCAGGAGTTCGATTCCGAGACGTCGGGCCTTGATCAGGAGTGGCGCCGATGCAGGCGGGTCGAGGACGAGGATGCGTTGGCGGGTCTGCAGGCCAGCGGACCGCCAGGCTTCAGCCAAGGCAAGCAGATGACGCTCCGGGCCTCCGCCGATGAATCGAGGGATGATGTGCAGGAGCTTCATGGCAATGGTTGTCCCCGGCTTCGCCCGATAAACCGGCGCGCCACAGTCAGGAGTTCGAGGCGATAGGCCTCAACGTTGCCGGAGAGGCTAGTCATTCGTGCGCCCTTGTAGAGGACGACATCCTCAATCCGGATGGCAGGTCGGGGCGATTCCTGGAGACGGATGAACCAGTCACTGTCGCCGCTGATCTTTAGAGTCTCGTCGAAGAACCCGATTTCTTCGAAAGTCTTTCGGCGAGCAACCATGGCACCCGGAGTGAATCCTGGGACCGGGCGGCCGACTTGTTCGAGTTGCGCCGCGGAGGCCTCGGTATTGGCGAGTTGTTCGCGTATCACCCGGCCGATAACCACCCAGGCTTGAGGGTTCGTCGCCAGCGCGTCCATCCGGCGGGCGAGCGCGCCCGGTGCCCAGCGATCATCGCCGTCGCAGAACGCGATGTTCGGCTGCTGGCTTGCGCGGATCGCTTGATTCCGCGCCGCCGCGAGGCCCCGACCCTCCTGGGCGATCACCCGGATTGCGTGGGCACGCGCGATGGCGACGCTGTCGTCGGTGGATCCTCCATCGATGACGATCACCTCGGCGGGAGCGGGTTGCTGCGATTGGACACTGGCGAGGGCTGCAGCGAGATGGGCAGCCGCGTTGCGTACGGGAACAATGACGGAGACGGGAACTAGGTGGTTCATGGGCTGGGCTGGCTGCTGGCGGCAAGTTTCCGCATCGCCCCGAGCAAACAGTCAAATGTCGGAGAAGTCATGCCCTGATCCGCGAGGTGCTCGAGCAGCGGGAGCGATTCGAGGGCGTGGAGGAATGGCGTCAGATGATGACGGGTTGCTTCATCGAGTGGCACCGGCGTTCCGCGCTGGATCATCCGTGCGAGCCTGACTGCCATCGTCGGGTTCCGGCATCGGGCGAGAAGTTGAACAGTGAGTGCAGCGCGGGCGAATGCCTGCTCTGGCTGGTAAACCGTTCCCGGTGATTGCAGGGGTCTCGCCTCCCGGGCTTTGAGCAATGCGCTGAAGTCATCCTCGTAGAGCGTGCGGGTGGCTTCGGCCCCTATGCCTGTGTTCCGGGTCAGGTTGACGGGTGAGTGGATGGAGTGAAGGCCGAGCATCGCTTGCCGGAGTGAGAAGAGGACATCCCAGGCCACAAGTTCGCCCCGGCGGAACATCTTCAGCGCGACCGTCCAGTGGGCTTGCAGCAGCGGATCGAGTCCGCTCCGTTGGAGATCTGCCTCGGCACTTGCTGGGTCACCGCTGAGGTCGCAGGCATGGATATGGCGCCACACCCGTGCCGTGGCCGCCCATCCCCAGATGCTGCCGTATGGAGCGCGTATGTGGTCCTGGGTGGCGTCACCCCACGTCCCGAGCGGGTTCCGGCCGGAGATGATGCCAATCGAGGGATCGGGCCCAAAGCGATCGAGCATGCTTGCTGCCCACGGAAGGAAGCTGGGGTGAGGAAGGATGTCGTCCTCGAGGACGATGGCGCGATCAACGCGGGAGAAGGCCCAGTCGAGTCCGGAGACGATGCGGCGGTCGCAGCCGAGGTTGGCTTCCACGAACTCGCGTTCGATCGAACAGGGCCAGTCGATTCCGTCGAGGACGGCCCTGGCCTGGCTGCAGGCGGCGGCATCAGCCGGGTGAGAGGCCCGTGGACCGTCGGCAATCGCCAGGATCCGGGCGGGTCGTACGTCGCGCAGGACGCCAATCAGTTCGTGGATGCGGTGCGGTCGGTTGAACAGGATGACCACCACCGGCGTGTCGAAGGGTGGGGTCGGGTTCATGCCTGGTTGCCGCCGGGCTTCAACAGCCCGGCCACGGCCGAAAGGACGCGATCCAGTTCCCAGTCAAGCCCGAGCTCGAATGCGGGGACTTCCCGCACCAGCGCCGCTGCGGTGGAAAGCCAGTGTGCCGGGGTGCCCGATCCGCTGGCGATTGGCAGGGCCGTGGAACCAAGCATCTGGATGGCCTGGCGCGGCGGGAGGCGACGCGGCTGCGGGACGGAGGTGTCGCCCGCCCGAACTGCCACGATCGCCACCAGACGGGCGGAGCGTTGGAAGGTGATCTGCGGGGGCAGTGCGACCGCAGATTTTCCGCTGGGTGTGATCCCGAGCACCGGCCAGTCGCTGGCCTGCAGGCGTTGCCGGGAATCAACATTCAGCTTCGATGTCGCGTAGACGCCATGGACTGTTGGCGGAGTTCCCCGCGCCGGATCTCCAGCCTCGACCACGCAGAGGTCGTCGCCAAGGAATCCGAATCCCGCCTGGGCACAGACCAGAGCAGTTGTGGTTTTCCCGCGTCCTCCAACCCCGATGAACAGCGCGGCCCGCCCATCGAGCGCCACCGCTGCCGCGTGGACCATCTGCATCCGGGGACCGGACAGCCAGGCTGCGAGTGCGTGGTGGGCCGGTTGGGATCGCAGGTCTCCACTGGCCAGCGCAGCCGGCGATGCCTCCAAAAGCAGGCTCGGCTCTGCCCCCGGGATGAACTGCTCGACGCTCGACGGTCCGCGCCGAAGGATGGCAAGGCAACCGTCCGGAGCACGATGGGATCCGATCTCCAATCCGGCCCACCCGGGCTTTGATGCCGGATCCGGGAGCACGCTCACGCACAGGCTTGGCAGGGCTGCTTTTTCAAGCCCCACTGGTTCGATCACGCCTGCGAATGCGGGTCGGATCGCATCGGTGCCCGCATCCCCGGTGACCCTCAGCGCCCTGCCGGCAATCCGGACGGAAAAAGGCCTGCCTGTTCCCGCACTCACGCCTTCTCGCCCGGGAGGTGAGGCCATCCCTTGCTGGGATCGACCTCATGGATGGGATCCATGGAGATGATGTCCGCGATCTGGTCATAACGTTCCAACGTTGGAGCCACGAAGCTCTCTGGCCAGGCAGTCGAGGTGGTAGCGGGAGCAGCCGAGGGTGAGGATCCATCGTGGAGCATCTGTGCCTGTTCGAGTGCATCCAGAAACACCCGGGTTGGCGCCGCTGCTGCCATTCCATAGCGTGCGGTCACTTCGTTCACGAGCCCATCCACCGAAGCTCCCGTGAGCAGGCGCTCCCAGATCTGAGGGCCAATCCCCAGAAAGAGGAACAGGTGTCCCTTCTCGGAGTCGATCAGGACGGTTTCGCCGTCGATAGTATCGTGCGGAAATCTCGCGGTATCAGCAAACCGGATGTTGGCCATAAACTCCGATTGTGAAGGGTTAGTTTTTCCTCAGCCTGCCGCTCCCGGCAAGCTCTGTCAACGAAACAGCGTCGGAAGACGCAGATAACTTACTCGCACCCTGCTCAGTTGGGGAAGAGCGCTTGCCTCGGAATGGTCGGCGCTGTGTTTCCACCGGGCTTGAATTTGAGAGGATGGGCGGAGGTCGTAGGTCGTAGCACTTGCGGATCGCCGTAGACAGCACCCGGAGGCCATCGCATCCAAGGGCGATCAAGGCAGGCGCACCCCATCCTTCGTTGCCGCCCCGTTCCTTTGATCGTTCTCATGCGCATCCTTTTTCTCACCAGCGCCTATCTTCCTGCTGGTGTGGGTGGCATCGAAATGCTGCTGCTCCAGGCCTGTCGCCTGCTGAGCGAGCACGGGCATGAGGTTGAGATCATCACATCAGAGGTCGGTGGGCCGGTTCAGGTGGAGAGCGTGCGTGTGCATCGCCTGAATCTGATCCAGCCGATCCAGGCACGGGATCCGCGAGCCCTTCTGGCCGTAGATCGCCGCCTGCGCGCAATCCTCCATTCGTATCAACCCACGGTGGTCCACTCCCATGACATGGGGGCGCTGCTCTGGTTCTACCAGCGCACGCCGCAGGCGACGGCATCGCAGCGACCGCCGTTGGTCGTCAGCATTCACAACGTGATGACGCAACATCTGCGACTGCAGCATCTGAAGCCGATGTCATTCACGCGCATGGGGCGCCTGCTGGAGTCGGCCGATCGCGTCACTGCCGTCTCCCGCAGCTGTCTCCATGACACCCTGGCGTACGCCCCTGCGATCGCGGACCGGCTCGAAGTCCTCCCGAACGGGATCCAGCCACCGCAGCACCAGGCAGGAGATCCCGATCCCGACCAACTGCTCTGTGTGGGCCGGCTCGTGAGCCAGAAGGGGTTCGACCGCGCCATCGAGGCCATGGTCGCGATCCGGGCGCAGCGGCCAATGGCCCGACTGCTCGTGGCCGGTATGGGCCCCAATGCCAGGGCTCTGCAGTTTCAGGCGGCCCAGCTGGGCCTGCAGGACGCCATCCAGTTCCTCGGTCTGCAGAATGAGGATGCGGTGCGTCAGCTGATGGCCGCGAGCGCCCTGGTGCTGATGCCCTCGCGCTACGAAGGACTGCCCCTGGTGGCCCTGGAGGCGGCCTGGGCCGGCCGGCCGGTGGTGGCCAGCGACTGCGCCGGGTTGAACGAGGCGGTGCTGGCGGATGTCACCGGGCTGCTCGTTCCCGAAGGCGACGTGCCTTCGCTGGCCAGGGCGGTTGTCGCCCTCCTGGAGGACCGTACGCGTGCCGCACGGCTGGGGGCCGCCGCGCGCGCGCGTGCTGAGTCGGAGTATTCTCTCGACCGATATGTCCGTCACTGCGAAGCCATCTACGCTGGCCTTCGCATGGCCGTCCACTGAGCCGTAATGGCTCCCCTGAATTCCAGCCCTTTTCTACTTTGCGAATCGGATATGAATCGTCTCTCGATTAGTCCAGCGATCAATCACGAGCGTCTCGAGGATGAGGTGATCGCCATCAATCTTGAGACTGGGGCCTATTACGCCATTCAGGCTGCTGGCGCCGATTGCTGGAGCGTGGCTGCGGCTGGTGGCGGCATCGATGCCATGGTTCAGGCCCTTGTCTCCCGCTTCGAGGTGGATGAGGCCCAGGCCCGCGCCGACGTCGAGTCCTTTGTGGCGGCCCTGCTGAGTTCCGGCCTCGCCAGCTCTGCCGAAGGCAGCCCCAGCACCGACGGTGTTTTGCCTCCCCATCAGCCTCGCGCCCCCTACGCGCCACCGCAGCTTCAGGGTTTTGAGGATCTCGAGGATCTGTTGCTGATCGATCCCATTCACGAGGTGGATGAGGCGGGTTGGCCCCTGCCCGCCCCTGCGGTGGATCGCTGAGTGCCTACCACTGAGGCCCAGCTCGATGCCTTCGTTGCCGCCATGGGGCGCGCCTTCGATCAGGCTGCAGCCGCGTCCCCGGGGCATGCGCTGCGGCACCTCAACCTTGGTGGCCACGCCATCAGGTTGCGCTGCGCCGGAGCCGGTCTGGCCGATCACCTTTTCCCCGCCTTCGCGCATGCCTTCCGGGAGGCTCAGCCCTCCGAGGCCCCTGTCCCGGTGCTGACGATCGATTGCTGGGATCGGGCGGCCACGGGAGTGGCCCCCCCTGCGCCGCCATGGGGAGACGACGCCTTCTGCCGCTCCAGGGCGATCCAGGGCCTGGCCCAGGGCCGGCTGCGCATCACCTATGACCGCTGGATGCGGCTGCTCACCGTCTATGACCGGCAGCAAGGCCGGGTCTTCGTTCAGGCTGCGTCGGCTTTTGATCTTCCCGCCTGGCTGCGGCGTTCCCCCCTGCGCACCGTGATCGGCTGGTGGGCCGACGCCCATGGGATGGCCCTGCTGCATGCCGGTGCCGTGGCCTCCTCTGCTGGTGCCGTGGCCCTCGCCGGCGCCAGCGGGTCTGGCAAATCCACCACCACGATGTCGGCGTTGGCAGCTGGACTGGGCTTCCTGGCGGATGATGCCTGCCTGGTTCGGTTCGACCCGTCGCCCACGGCTTACCCCGTGTTCGGCCTGGCGAAGCTGGAACCGGAAGCCTTCGCCCGCCTCCCCGCCGTGCAGCACCTGGCGATTGAGATCGAGCCCGGCCAGACCGTGCTCGACCCGGCTGCCGGCCTGATCCCCAGCGCACCCCTGAGGGCGGTGGCCTTGCTGGAGATCAGCGGGCAGGAGCGCACGGTCGTGGAGCGCGTCTCCTCCCGGCAGGCGCTGCGCTCCCTGGTCGAGGGGTCCCTGCAGGAAGGGGGAGGAAACACTTTGGCTGGCCTGCGCCGCCTGGTGAGCGAGCTCCCCTGCCATCGCCTGCGGCTCGGTACGCACCCTGACGGCGTGCTGGCGGCGGTGCAGGACCTCGCGCAGGGGGTGGTGCCATGACGACAGGCCTGCAGGGCGAGCGCCTGAGCGTGATCATGGCCGTGTGGAACGGGGAGCGGTACATCCGCGAAGCCCTCGATTCGCTGCTGGCCCAGAGCCGTCCGGCTGAGGAGATCGTCGTTGTCGACGATGGCTCGACCGATCGCACCCCAGAGATCCTGGCTGCCTACGGTCCGGCTCTGCGGGTGGTGCGGCAGGAGAACGCCGGCTCATATGCCGCCATCAACCGGGGCATCGCCGCTTGCACAGGCACGCTGCTGACCTTTCTTGATCACGACGATCTCTGCACCCCCTCCTCGCTGGCCTGCCGGCGGGAGTATCTGGAGGCCCATCCCGAGTTGGATGGGGTGTTCGGCCTGGTCGAGCAGTTCGTGAGCCCGGAACTCGGCCCCGAGGTGGCTCGCCGCTACCGCCTCGTGCTCGGTCCCCGACCGGTGGAGCTGCTTCAAGCACTGATGGTGCGGCGACAGGCCTTCGATCGGGTGGGGCCCCTCGATGCCTCCCGCAGAACAAAATCGAACATCGACTGGATTTCACGCTCCCGTCACGAGGGTCTGCGCCTGGCCACGCTCCCTGAGCTTGTCGCACGCCGTCGGGTTCACACGTCCAACATCAGCCTGCGGGCCACGCATGCGGGGAACACCGATCTCCTGGCCGTGGTGCGTGCCCATCACCGGCGCCGACAGGCCCGCGCCTCCCTTGATCAGGGCTGATCCGCTCGCTCCGCTGGCACCTGAACATCGGCTGCTGCTGCGTGCCGCCTTCGGGACGCCCACCGTGGCAAAAGACGCCTGGCAGGAATGGCGCCATCGGGTGGATTTCGATGCGATCGACAGCGCTTCGCAGCGGCTGCTGCCGCTGCTCGTGCGCCGGGATGGCGTGATTCCCAGGGACGACAGCGTGTCCGGCCGGGTCAGGGGGCTGTATCGGCGGACCTGGGTGCGCAATCAAGCCCTGTGGGACAGCATCCGTCCTGCGGTCGAGGCGCTCGCTCAGCGCCGGATTCCGCTCCTGCTGGTGGGGGAGGCTGCCCTGGTCGGTCTGAGCGGCGACGTAGGGTCCCGGCCCATTCAGACGCTGACCATGGCCGTCGGACCACGGCATCGGAGCGAGGCGGCGCAAGCCCTGACCCTGCTGGGCTGGCGGCCCCGCATGGTGGGGGTGCGCCGGTGGCTGCGGTGGCGGCTGCTGCCCGCGGGCGACAACTGGAGCTTCACCGGGCCGGATGACGCAGCCGCGGCGAAGCCGCTGCGACTCTGCCTGGGGGCTCCCTGGGCCGTGGCCGACTCGATGGCCTGGCAGGGGGCTCAGCCCTTGGCGGTCGCGGGCACGGTCAGGCAGCTGCAGCACCCTGGCGATCTGCTGCTGCAGCTGATCCTGGAAAGCGCACGGCCCTGCCAGCGCCTCTCCCCCCAGTGGGTGGCCGACGTCATGCAGCTGCTGCGCGTGAGCGATACGGAAGGCGTGGCGGCCAGACTTCAGGCCAGGTCTCGCCACAGAAGACTCCCGCAGGCTTTCCGCACCCGTCTGATCGGCTCCGGCGAGCTGGTGGACGACCCCGCTCCGGCGGCCTTGCTCGCCCAGCTGGAGCGATGAGCACCGCCCGGGCTGCCGTTCCGTTGGCCGCGAGCCGCTGGGTGGCGACGGCCGTCAGCCGGGTGTTGCAGCAACGCCATCCGGGGTCTGCGCTGGCGCCGTTGACGCTGCCGCCTCCCAGCGCCGCCAGCACCGACGACCTGATCGAGGCGATCGCGCGTCACCGCGTGATTCCGCTGCTGACCCCCTGGGCTGATCCGCTAGGCCTGCCGCCGGATGCCGTGGCGAAGCTTCAGGCCCTGCGGCGGCAGGAGCACCTCCTGGGGCTGGCCAACATCGTGGGCACTGTTACGGCGGCCCAGGCACTGAGCGTGGCCGGGGTGGACCATCTCGTGGTCAAGGGGGTGTGCCTGCCGGCCCTGAGCCACCGGCAACCCGCCACCCGAGGCCGCGGCGATGTCGATGTCTGGGTACGCGCCTCGGATCTGGGTGCCGCGGAATCGGCCCTGGCCAGAGCCGGTTGGCGGCGCAGTGAGCAGCACCGGACCCTGCCGCAGCAGGGGGATGGCTGGCGCTGGGGAATCCTGGTGCGCTTCAGCTACGAGCTCACCCTCACCCACCCCAGACACTCCGACGTCGATCTGCACTGGCGCCTAGGCCATGTGGGCCGGGAGTTCTCCTTTTCCTTCGAACAGGCCCTGAGCCAGTCGGTCGCTCTGCCCGCAGTGGGGCAGGGGGTGCGGACCCTGGCGCCCCTGCAGGCCCTGGAGCACCTGGCCCAGCATGGCCGCAAGGAGGCCTGGCCAACCCTGCGCCATCTGGTGGACATCATCGAGCTGAGCGAATGCTGCGGCCTGCAGCGGGTGCGGGATCTGGCATGCCGCCAGTCCAACCTGCGCCTAGCCCTGGCCACCGCCGCCCACCTGTCTCCCGATCTGATCGACGGGGTTCCCATCGATCGGCGCTCCACCCGGCTCGCGGCAGAGGCCTGGGCCGGCTGCCTGTCGCTCACCAAGGTGCACGCGGATCGGCTGCGCCTGAAGGGAGCTGCCGCGGTGATATCTCGGGCATCCATGGCCTGGTGGCTGATGCGGAGTGCACCCAGCTGGCCCGTGAGGTTGAATCATTTTCTCTGGCTGGTGGGTCCCATTGGTGCCGTTGTCCGTCGCCGCTGATCGCTGGCCCAGCCGCGTTGTTGTCCTCGCTGCCAGCTGCCGCACCGGCAGCACTCTGCTGGCCGCCGCGCTCGCCCGGACGGGTGCGATGGGAAGAAGAGCCCATGAACTGTTTCATGAAGAAGCTCTGCGCCGATTGTCGAATCTGGAGATGCTGCAAGCGAGACCATCGCTCCGTCAGATCCTGGAGGCACGCTCGCCCGGTCAGGCCATGCCTCGCAGCGCCTACTCCACGGAAGAGATTGTGAAGATGCTCGATCGGATCGGCCGGCGAGAGACGGGCGCTCAGGGGGTGCTCAGTCTGAAGGTGATGTGGGGCGACTATGCAGGCGTGCTGCTGGCACGGGGGCTCGATTTCAATTACTGGGGTGCTCCCATCACCTGGCTACGGATCCGGCGCCTCGATCACGAACGTCAAGCGGTGTCATGGAGCAGGGCCGCACAGACCGGTCAGTGGACCAGCGCAGGCTCGGCACGATCGATCCCCACGTTTCGGCCCGAGCAGATCGCGCACTACCTCGCCATGGCACGAAAGTGGGATGAAGGTTGGGACAACCATTTTCAAGCACTTGGCATCCAGCCCTTCACCATCCACTATGAGGATCTTTCCGATGCTTACGAGGCAACGATCCGCGCCTTATACGATCATCTAGGCCTTGCCGATCATGCCGTTCCGCCTGCCCCACTTCGTCGCCAGTCCGACACCCTCAACGAGAACTGGCTGCGGCAGTTCAAGGCCTGGCAGGCGAGCTGGCCCCATGCATCGGTGGTTTCTTCTGACGGGACACGGCCCTGATCTGTTGGGCCCAGGGCACTGCGTGCCCTGGAACAGAAAAGAAACCTGATCGAGACGACCGGACCGAGGCTTGATGCCGGTTCGAGCCAGATGTTGACTTTTCGCTTGGGCTTGATTTGGCTCTATCCCTCTGATGAGTTTTGTAGGTGTTCAGCAGTGTGGGCAAGGAGCGCAGGCTCGGAAAGCTCTGCTGGGTGGCGCGGCACCAGAGCCAGGGAGCCCACACAGGTGTCAATCAGACAGGCCGACACGCCTGGTCCTCCTCGGCAAGGGCGTTTTGCTCCAGGGTCACGAGCTGCTCCAGCATTGGCGCAGGCATTTGCACGCTGGGATCACGGCGAAGAAACACGGGCAAGCCGTCGTCGGCGATGGCCAGGGCGCCGGAGGCTGAAGCCGGCGGCATCGCAGTCAGCTCACTCAGGCCCTCTCGGTTGGTCTCGACCACGAGATCCTGCTGTTTCGGAGATGCTGGGATTCTGGTGGCATGGGGTTGTGCTTGCCAAGCGGCAGCTCTGCCGCAGACGATGAGCTCGATAGACGTTTTCCACTCCATGGCCGCCGAACGCACCTTCATCGCCATCAAGCCCGACGGGGTGCAGCGCGGTCTGGTGGGCGAGATCCTCGGCCGCTTCGAGCGCAAGGGCTTCAAGCTGGTGGGTCTCAAGCAGCTCACCCCCAGCCGCGAGCTGGCTGAGAGCCACTACGGCGTGCACCGCGAGCGCCCCTTCTTCGCCGGTCTGGTGGAGTTCATCACCAGCGGCCCGGTGGTGGCGATGGTGTGGGAGGGCGACGGCGTGATCGCAAGCGCCCGCAAGCTCATCGGCGCCACCAAGCCCCTGGAGGCCGAGCCCGGCACGATCCGCGGCGACCTGGCGGTGAACATCGGCCGCAACGTGATCCACGGTTCCGACGCCCCGGAAACCGCCGAGTTCGAGATCGGCCTGTGGTTCCAGCCCTCCGAGCTGAGCGAGTGGACGCCCGCCGATCAGGTGTGGCGCGTGGAGGGCTGAAACCGGTCCCAGCGGAAGGCGGCCAGCAGAGCTGCCTCCGCGGCAGGCAGCTCATCCCCCTGGCCCAGTAGCTGGGTTGCCACCAGCTCGGCGGTGATTGCCGCCAGCAGCACGCCGTTGCGGTGGTGGCCGCTGGCCAGCCACAGCCCCGGGATCGGGCCTGCGCCCAGCAGGGGCCCCTCATCGGGGGTGCAGGGCCGGAACCCCCACCAGCGCTCCATCGGAGGCCACTGGCAGGCCTCCGGCAGCAGGGCGGCGATGCCCGCCTCCAGCTGCCGCTGGCCGGCGGGGGTGAGGCCCTCGCTGAAGCCCGCCTCCGGCTCGCTGGTGGCCCCCACCACCAGCAGGCCGTCCTCCCGGCTCACCAGGTACGTGCCTGGCCCGAAGATCACCCGCTGCAGGGCCTGGCGCGGCCCCTGCAGCGACAGCATCTGGCCCTTCACCGGGAACACCGGCAGCTGGGGCAGCAGCCGGGCGCTCCAGGCGCCGCAGGCCAGCACCGCCCGCCCGGCCGCCAGGCTGAGCTCCTCGCCGTCGGCCCGGCGCAGGCGCACCCCCTCCAGGGCCCCGGCGGCCGAGCGCTCCAGGGCCAGCACCTCCGTGCCTTCCTCAAAGGTCACCCCCAGGCCCGCGCAGGCCCGCTCCAGCGCCCGCATCAGCCGGCGGCGGTTGTCGATCTGGCCGTCCTGGGCAAAGAGCAGCCCCGCCTGCCAGCGGGGGCCGATCCCCGGCACCTCCCGTTCCAGGCAGGAGCGATCGAGCGGCTGCCCCCAGGCGGCGGTGGCGTAGGCGTCCCGCTCGGCCGCCGTGGCGAAGGGCACCACGATGCCGCAGGGCCGCAGGCCGCAGGCCAGGCCGCTGTCGGCCTCGATCTGCTCCACCCAGGCGGGGATGCGCGCCAGGCTGGCCTGCCCCAGGGCCAGCTGCTCCCCGGCCAGTCCCTCGGCGTGGGGGGCGAGCATGCCGGCCGCCACAAAACCGGCGGCCTCGCTGCGCCGGCGGCTGAGCACCGTCACCGCCTGGCCGCGGCGGGCGCACTGGTGGGCGATCGCCAGCCCGATCAGGCCGCCGCCGAGGATCAACAGGGGGTCGCTGGCCGTTGCCGGCATCGCTGCACTCGGTGTTTCCCGAGGATGTCTAGCGCTCCAGCCTGCGGCACAGCCAGGGCAGGCTCAGGCCCTGCAGGCTGAGGTTGAGGAACACCACCACGAAGATCAGACCCTCCACCAGCGCCTCCAGTCGGGGCAGGTCGGCGGGGGAGAGGCCCGGCAGGGAGGGCAGGGCCTGGGTCACGCTGTAGCCCAGGGCGATCGGCACCGCTCCGCGCAGGCCGCACCAGGCGATCAGCGCCCCACCGCGCCAGTCGAAGGGTGACCAGCGCTGGAAGAGCAGCACGCTCAGGGGCCGGGCCACCAGCATCAGCGCCAGGGCCACCAGCACCCCGGGCAGCAGGGCGCCGGGAATGCTGCGGGCTTCGATCAGCACGCCGAACAGCAGGAACACCGTGATCTGCATCGTGGTGTTGAACGGCTCCAGGCTGTGTTCGAGCAGCTCCGGGGTGATCAGTTTGTTGTCGTAGATGTTGTTGGCCAGGAACAGCCCCGTCACGTAGGCGGCGATGAAGCCGGAGCCGCCCAGCAGGCTGGCGAAGCCATAGGAGGCCAGGGCAATGGCGATGCCCACCACCAGGATCTGGTCCTTGCTGGTGATCAGCTGGTTGAGCACGAACTGGGCCAGATAGGTGAGCATCAGGCCCACGAGGATGCCGCTGCCCACGCTCTTGATGAAGCCCTGCAGCTGGTCCAGCAGCGCCGCCCCTTCACTGCCCCCCTGGCCGGTGAGGCCCACGATCAGAAACAGGAACAGGATGGCGGCGGGATCGTTCACCGACGACTCGAACTCCACCAGCGAGCGCACCCGCGCGGGGATGCGGTCCTGCACGCTGCGCAGCACGCTCAGGGTGGCGCCGGCGTCGGTGGAGCCCAGGCAGGCCGCCACCAGCAGGGCCAGCGTGAGCGGGATGGGGTTGCCCAGCCCCTGGAACACCGCCCAGATCAGGCCGCCGAGCACCAGCGACGACACGGCCACGCCCCCCACCGCCAGCAGCACCCCGTAGCCCAGGAAGCCGCGGATGTGCTGGGTGTCGGAGTTGAGCCCGGCCACGAACAACAGCATGCTCAGGGTCACCGTGTTCAGGGCATCCACCGCGTTCACCGACAGCAGGCCCGTGCCGGGCTGGATCGCCACGCCCAGCACCAGGATGCCGAGGATGGCGGGGACCCGCAGCTGCACCGCCAGGCGGCTGGCCACCAGGGTGGCCAGATAGATCACGGCGATCACGGCCAGCACTCCGGGCAGGCTCAGCTGCAGGGCGGTGGCCACGGGTTCGCTGGGGGTCATGGGCTGCTGCTGGGGGGAGAGGAGCTGGGGGCTGGATCGGTCGCTGCCGGGACGGCGACCATCGCCGGCACCTGGTCGGCGAACCACCGGAACAGCAGGGGCGAGAGCAGCAGCAGGCTGAGCAGGTTGGGCAGCACCACCAGGGCTTCCAGCAGCTCGGCGATCAGCCACAGGCCGCCGCCGCCGAAGGCGGCAAACAGCACCAGGGCCCCGCACCAGCAGCAGCGGAAGGCCAGGCGCCAGCGGGCGCCCGCCAGAAACAGCAGGCAGCGCTCCGCCACCACGCCGGCGCTGAGGATGGTGCTGAAGCCGAACAGCACGATCGCCAGGTGGCTGATCCACAGCGACCCTGGCCGGGCCCAGGTCATCGCCGCGTTCACCAGGGCCAGCGGGTCGCTGCCTTCGCCCCCTCCGGCGGCGCCACTGGCGATCAGCAGCAGAGCGGTGGCACTGCACAGCGCCGCGTCGATCAGGTTGCCGAGCATGGCGATCGAGCCCTGGCGCAGGGGGTCGGCGGGTCTGGCGGCAGCCTGCACGATGGCGGCGCTGCCCGTGCCGGCCTCGTTGGAGAACACCGCCAGGCGCACCGCCGCGCCCACCGTCACGGCCACGCCCCCAGCGGCGATCGCCCGGGGTGCGAGGGCCCCCGCCAGCACCTGATCCAGCGCGGGGCGCAGGGCGGCGGCGTGCTCCAGCAGCAGCACGGCCATGGCCAGCCCATAGCCCAGCACCATCAGCGGCACCAGCAGGGTGGCCACCCTGCCCACCCGCCGCAGGCCGCCACTGAGCACCGCCGCCGTGGCCAGGGCCGTCAGCAGCCCCGTGAGCAGCGGCGGACTGCCCAGGTCCTGGGCCATCACGGCGGCCAGCTGGCCCACCTGCAGGCCGTTGGAGGCGCCGAAGGCCGAGAGCACGGTCATCGCCGCGAACAGCACCGCCAGAGCCCGCCAGCGGCGGTTCAGCCCCCTCTGGATCGTGAGCATCGGCCCGGCCAGCACGCTGCCGTCGGCCTGGGGCCTGCGGAAGCGAACGGCCAGCACTGTCTCCGCGAACTTGAGGGCCATGCCCACCAGCGACACGGCCCACAGCCAGGCCAGCACCCCCGGCCCGCCGATGCTCATCGCCAGCGCCACGCCGGTGATGTTGCCGATGCCCACGGTGCCGCCCAGGGTCACCAGGAAGGCCGTCCCGCTATCCAGTTCGCCGTCGCCGGCCGGCATTCCGGGATGGCGCAGGCTCCGCCAGAGCTGGCGCAGCCCATAGGGAATCAGCCGCCAGGGCCCGAAATTGAGCCCGAGGCAGAGGAACACCGCCACAAAGCACACCCAGTCGGCCAGGAGCCCCCACACGAAGCGGTGAAGCGCCGCAACCAGTTCCATAGGATCGGTCCTGATCGGCAGGCGATGGGCTCATGGTGGCTGATGGTGCGGCGAACGGGCCAGGGAGCGCGGCATGGGAGGCCGTGATCGGCCTGGAGACCCACGTGCAGCTGGGCACCGCCAGCAAGATCTTCACCGGCGCCTCCACCACCTTCGGCGACGACCCCAACACCCACATCGATCCGGTGGTGTGCGGTCTGCCGGGCACCCTGCCGGTGCTCAATCAGAAGGTGCTCGAATATGCGGTGAAGGCGGCGATGGCGCTCAACCTCAAGATTGCCGAGCACAGCAAGTTCGACCGCAAACAGTATTTCTATCCCGACCTGCCCAAGAACTACCAGATCTCCCAGTACGACGAGCCGATCGCCGAAGACGGCTGGATCGAGGTGGAAGTGGCTGAAAAGGGCAGGGAAACCTATACGAAAACAATCGGCATCGAGCGTCTGCACATGGAGGAGGACGCCGGCAAGTTGGTGCACGCCGGCAGCGACCGCCTGGCCGGCTCCACCCACTCCCTGGTGGACTACAACCGCGCCGGTGTGGCCCTGGCCGAGATCGTGAGCAAGCCCGATCTGCGCACCGGCCGCGAGGCGGCCGAATACGCCTCGGAGATCCGCCGGATCATGCGCTATCTGGGCGTGAGCGACGGCAACATGCAGGAGGGCTCCCTGCGCTGCGACGTGAACATCTCGGTGCGGCGCGGCCCCGATGCCCCCTTCGGCACGAAGGTGGAGATCAAGAACATGAACTCCTTCTCGGCCATCCAGAAGGCGATTGATTTCGAGATCCAGCGCCAGATCAAGGCCTATGAGGCCGGCGAGCCGGTGGTGCAGGAAACCCGCCTCTGGGACGAGGGCAAGCAGCTCACCAGGAGCATGCGCTCCAAGGAGGGCGCCAGCGACTACCGCTACTTCCCCGACCCCGATCTCGGCCCGATCGAGGTGAGTGCCGAGCGGCGCGAGGGCTGGCGGGCCGAGCTGCCGGAACTGCCGGCCGCCAAGCGCCACCGCTACGCCGAGCAGCTGGGCCTGTCCCAGTACGACGCCCGGGTGCTCACCGACGAGCGGCCGATGGCCGACTACTTCGAAGCGGTGGTGGCCGCCGGCGCCGATCCCAAGGCGGCGGCCAACTGGATCAGCGGCGACATCGCCGCCCACGTGAATGCCAACCGGCTCTCGTATGCGGAGCTGCCCTTCCGGCCCGAGCAGCTGGCCGAGATGGTGCAGCTGATCGAGGCCGGCGTGATCAGCGGCAAGATCGCCAAGGAGATCCTGCCGGAGCTGCTGGAGCAGGGCGGCTCCCCCAGGGCGATTGTCGATCAGCGCGGCCTGGGCATGATCAGCGACCCCGCAGCGATCACGGCGATCGTGGAGGAGCTGCTGGCGGCCCACCCCGAGGAGGTGGAGGCATTCCGCGGCGGCAAGACCAAGCTGCAGGGCTTCTTCGTGGGCCAGCTGATGAAGAAGACCGGCGGCAAGGCCGACCCCAAGCTCGCCAACCAGATCCTCAGCCAGAAGCTGAAGGGCTGAGCTGCAGGCGGCACCGTCGTTAGGCTGAAGCCATGACGGTCGCCAGCCCCGCTGCTGCTCTTCGGCATCCGGCCCGGTGCCCTGCGCGCTTCACCGTGGAGCAGTTCCACCGGCTGTGCGAGGCCGTGCCGGAACAGCGTCTGGAGTTGATCGATGGTGAGGTGCTGGAGGTGATCGCCAAGGGCACGCGGCACACGGCGGTGGTGCACCGGTTGATCCGCGCGATCGAGGCCTGTCTGGCTGCTGCACCCCAGGAGCCCCTGCAGTTGCGGGTTAGGGCCCCGCTCGATCTCGGACCGGCCCATGAGCCTGAGCCCGACCTCGCCCTGGTGGCCCGCCGGGACGACGACTACTGGCATGCCCACCCCACCGCGGCCGAGACCGCCCTGGTGATTGAGGTGGCTGATTCCAGCCTGGTGTTCGATCTGGAGGCCAAGGCTCGCCTCTATGCCGCTGCGGGCATCCCCCACTACTGGGTGGTGGATGTGCAGGCCCCGCGTCTGCATCTGGTGCACACAGGGCCGGGGGCCGTGCCCGGCTGGCTCGGCCGGCTCAGGGAGTCGGTGGAGCAGATCCTGACGGCCCTGCCCCAGGGCTGAGCGCTGCTGCCACCTGTGCCGTCAACTGCTCAGGGGTGCCCCGGTTATCGAGCACCACGTCGGCCAGCGCCCGCTTGCGCGCCAGCGGCCACTGGGCCGCGAGGCGCGCCCGGGCCTCGGCTGCGCTGAGGCCGTTGCGCGCCATCAGCCGCTGCAGTTGCTGGTCCTCGTCGCAGTCCACCAGCCAGATCGTGCTGCAGAGCTGCTCCAGGCCGGCCTCAAACAGCAGCGGGATTATCAGCACCACCACCGGCGCCTCGGCCAGCCGCGCCAGTTCGGCGGCAAACCGCTCGCGCACCAGCGGGTGCACCAGCCGCTCCAGCCACTGCCGCTGGCCGGCATCGCCAAACACGATCCGCCCGAGGGCCGCCCGATCGATCGCTGCCTCACCGGTACCGGTGCCCGGGGGCCGCACCCGCGCGCCATAGCGCTCCAGCACGGCCCGGGCGCCCGCGCTCCCCGCTGCCAGGGCCTCCCGGGCAAAGACATCCGCATCGAGCACCGGCAGGCCCCGCGCGGCCAGCAGTCGCCCCACCGTGCTCTTGCCGCTGGCGATGCCGCCGGTGAGGCCGATGCGCTGCTGGGGTGGTGAGGCCATGGGCCCAGTGTGGGTCGACCCGCGCCGATTCAGGATGGGGCCAGCGGCTCCGGCGCCTTGACCCACCCCTGGACTCCGATTCCCGGCGGCATCACCGCGCCGGCCGGCTTCCGTGCCGCCGCCGTCACCGCTGGCCTCAAGGCCTCCGGCAAGCCGGACCTCTCGCTGCTGCTGGCCCCGCCCGGTGCGGTCTGCGCCGGCACCTTCACCACCTCGCTGGTGCGGGCCGCCTGCGTGGACCTCTGCGCCGAGCGGCTGGTGGCCAGTGGCGGCCGGGCCCGGGCGGTGCTCACCAACTCCGGCCAGGCCAACGCCTGCACCGGCGAGCGGGGCCTGGCCGACAGCCTCACCGCCACCGCCGCCCTGGCCGGGCGCCTGGGGCTTGCTCCGGAGGAGGTGCTGATCTGCTCCACCGGCGTGATCGGCGTGCCGATCCCGATGGACACGCTGGTGGCGGGCCTCGATCCGCTGGTGGCGGCCCTCAGCCCTGGGGCCGGTGCGGCGGCGGCCCAGGCGATCCTCACCACCGATCTGGTGGACAAGCAGATTGCCCTGGAGGCCGGGTTGGGCGGCCGCCCGGTGCGCATCGGCGGCATGGCCAAGGGCTCCGGGATGATCCACCCGAACATGGCCACGATGCTGGGCTACCTCACGTGTGATGCGGGCGTGCCGGCGGAGGTATGGCGGGGCATGGTGCAGCGCGCCGTGGATCGCTCCTTCAACGCGATCACGGTGGACGGCGACACCAGCACCAACGACACGTTCCTGGCGTTTGCAGCCGGCGAGCCCCTGAGCCCCGAGCTCTATGGCGCGCTGGAGGCCGGCCTGACGGCGGTGTCGCAGCACCTGGCCAGGGCGATCGCCCGCGACGGCGAGGGCGCCACCTGCCTGATCGCGGTGCGGGTGGAGGGAGCGAGCGACGAGGCCGGCGCCCGCGCCATCGCCCGCACCGTGTGCGGCTCCTCCCTGGTGAAGTGCGCCGTCCACGGCCGCGACCCCAACTGGGGCCGGATCGTGGCCGCCGCCGGCCGCGCCGGCGTGCCCTTCGACCCCGGGGCGGTGGCCCTCTGGCTGGGGGAGCACCAGCTGATGGCCGCCGGCCAGCCCCTGGCCTTCGATCGCGCTGCGGCCAGCGCCTACCTGCGGGCCTGCGCCAGCGGGGCCTATCTGCAGGACGATTGCGTGCAGATCCGCCTGGTTGTGGGCGCCGGTTGCGCCGCCGCCGTGGCCTGGGGCTGTGACCTCTCCGATCAGTACGTGCGCATCAACGCCGACTACACCACCTAATCTCCGCTGATGACCGCAGCGCCCCAGCCCTCGTCAGCCCCGCAGCGCCTCGGCACGGCTCGCCGGCGCCTGCCTCCGCTGCTGGCCGGCGTGTGTTTCGGCCTGGGCTACGGGGTGGTGCACAGGCTGATGGCGATCGAATTTCCCACCCTGGTGCAACCCGGCCAGGCCTTCGAGGTGCGGGAGTTTCCCGGCACGAGCCTGGAGGCCCTCAGGCTGAAGACCGGTGCCGCAGCCCAGTCGATCCGGGGGGATCTCGGGGTGCTGGAGCTGGAGGAGCAGGAGCAGGCCAGGCCGATCGAGGCACCGCTTGAGCCCGCAGCGCCCATCCAGTCGCGGCCGGCCGAGCAGCAGCCGTTCACCGAGCCCCTGGACGCCGAGCCCGAGCCCGAGCCCGAGCCGGTGCAACCCGAGGTCATTCAGGAGGAGCTGCCACCCGACCTGCCGGCTCCACCCACTCCCTGAGGCAGCCATCTGCCACAGTTCGGATCCGAGCAGAGCGTCGAGCCATGCCAGCTCCCCAGACCGTGATCCAGGCGGCCATGACCCGCCTCAGCGCCAGGCTGGGCAGTGGCCTGCTGGATGCGGCCGCCCAGGCCGCGGTGGTGCTGCAGGACGCGCCCGAGCGGTTGCGGCAGGAATTCAGCCTGTTCTGGCAGGAGGTGGAACTGGAGGCCGAACGGCTGGAGCGGGATGGGACGGCTGGCGGTGCCACCGCCCCTGGCTCGGGTCCGGGCGCTGTCCCAGCCCGATCGGCCGAGGATCTGCAGGGCCAGATCGATGCGCTGCGGGCGCAGGTGGCGGCGTTCAGCCGTCGCCTGGACCAGAGGCCATGAGCCGGCGCCCGCTGCTGTTCTGGCGTCCCCTGAGGATCTGGTGGCTGGCCCTGCTGCTGGTGGTGCGGCTGTGGTGGGATGGGCGTCCCTGGACCTATCCCGGCGGGTTCAGCCCCGAGCGACGGGCCCTGCGCTCCCGCCGCCTGGCCCGCTGGCTCACCCAGCAGTTTCTGGAGCTGGGCTCGGCCTTCATCAAGCTGGGCCAGCTGCTCTCGGCCCGGCCCGATGTGCTGCCCGCCGAGCTGGTGGAGGAGCTGGCCGCCCTGCAGGACCGGGTGCCCGCTTTTTCCTTCGACGTGGTGCAGGCCCTGCTGGAGGAGGAGCTGGGCGAGCGCTGCGCCGAGATCATCGACCTCGACAGCACCCCGCTGGGGTCCGCCAGCCTGGCCCAGGTGCACCGCGCCAGCCTGCGCAGTGGCCGCCAGGTGGTGCTCAAGGTGCAGCGCCCCGGGCTGGAGCGGCTGTTCCGGCTGGATCTGGAGGTGCTGCAGCAGGTGGCGGCCGCCGTGCAGCGCCACCCCCGCTGGGGCCGTGGCCGCGACTGGGTGGGCATCGCCAAGGAGTGCCGCCGGGTGCTGCTGCGCGAGCTGGATTTCCGCCTGGAGGCCGAACATGCCGCCCGCTTCCGCCAGCAGTTCCTCGACGATCGCGGCATCCGGATTCCAGCCGTGGTGTGGGAGCTCAGTGCCCGGCGGGTGCTCTGTCTCGACTATGTGCCGGGGATCAAGATCACCGACCGGCCGGCCCTGGAAGCGGCCGGCATCGATCCGGCGGCGGTGGCCGAGAAGGGCGCGGCCAGCTATCTGCAGCAGCTGGTGCGCTTCGGGTTTTTCCACGCCGATCCCCACCCCGGCAACCTGGCGGTGGCCAGTGACGGGGCGCTGATCTACTACGACTTCGGCATGATGGGCCAGCTCTCCAGCCGCCTGCGTCAGCGCCTGGGGCGGATGGTGCAGGCGGCCGCAGGCCGCGATGCCGCCGGCCTGGTGAGCGAGCTGCAGGCGGCAGGGGTGATCGCCGCCGAGGTGGATCCCGGCCCGGTGCGGCGGCTGGTGCGGGTGATGCTCAACGAGGCCCTCACGCCGCCCTTTTCGGCCAATGTGATCCAGAAACTCTCCGGCGACCTCTACGACCTGGTCTACGGCCAGCCCTTTCGCTTGCCGGCGGAGCTGATCTTCGTGATGCGGGCCCTCTCCACCTTCGAGGGGGTGGGCCGCAGCCTCGATCCCGGCTTTAGCCTGATCTCCATTGCCCGCCCCTATCTGCTTCCCCTGATGACTGCAAGCGGCAGCGGCACTCCCGGTGGTTTTGGCTCCGGCACCAACGATCTGCTCAACACGTTCACGCGCCAGGCCGCCGAGGTGAGCACCAGGGCTCTCGGCATTCCCCGGCGCCTCGATGAGAGCCTGGCCCGCATTGAGCAGGGGGATCTGCAGGTGCAGATCCGCGCCGGTGAAACCGACCGCCTGCTGCGCCGCCTGGCCCTGGCCCAGCAGAGTGCCGGCCAGTCGATGCTGCTGGCCGGCCTGGCGGTGGCAGCGGCGCTGTTGGCAGCCAGCAGCAGGCCAGCTCTGGTGGCCGTGCCGCTGGCGCTGGGGCTGCCGGTGGGCCTGAGCTGGTTGAAGCTGCAGGCCCGGCTCCGGCGCGACAGCCGGATCGACCAGCTGCCGGGAGTCGGCTGATCAGCTCCGGGCTCAGGCCGTGGCGTTGCTCCCCGCACCGGCAGCGTCATCGGCCTCGGCGGTGGCCAGCTCGGCCTCCTCGAGGTTGCCGCCCGGGGTGAGCTGATCCACCACCTGGGGCAGCAGCTGGGAGAGGGTCGAGGCCACCTTGTCGGTGTCGATTCCGAGCTTCTGGGCGATCTGTTGCACGGTCTGGTTGCCCAGAACGGCTTCAATCTGCTCGGGCTTGATGCCGCCGTTCTCGCCGACGGACACCCAGCTGTTGAACACCTCAGCCAGGCCGGTGGTGTTGAAACGACTGGCCAGGCCCTTCAATCCGCCGGTCTGGGCCAGGGCGGTCTTGAGCAGCGACTGGGCCTGATCGCCGCTGAGGTTGGCTGTGATCTTGGAGAGGACGGAATCCAGCAGGGCCATGGAGGGGATGGGTTATTCAGACCAACAATCGCCAGGGGGGATGGCGATGGGATTGATCTGCAGGAAATATTTCGGGCGGGCCGGGCAGTTTGGCGGTGAGCGTTAAGTTTTGCGCTCACCGCCGGATGTCTCCGCCCGCTTCAGGGCCTGGTCGGTTATCCCAGCAGGGCGCTGAGCGGACCGATCAGGCCCTTGACGGCGGCCAGGGCCGTGTCCTGGCTGGGGGCGGCCTCGCCGCCGAAGGTGTTCAGCACCAGCTTCACGCCCTTGTCGATCAGGCCGTAGTTGGAGCCGGCTGCCAGCTTCACCACGGGCTGGGCCGTATCCCACAGGCTACGAAACGTCTTCATCGTGCTGCTGGCGGCGCTGATGTTGCCGGCTTCCACCTGTTTCTCGGTGGTGTTCAGCAACTTGAGCACGGGGGCGACGGCCGCCTTGAGTTGCTCGTTGCCGGTGAGGTTGGCAGCGGTGTTGGCCACGTTGGCGGCGGTGCGGGCCGCATCGGTGGCCTGGCTGAGGGTGGCGCCGGAGCAGGCGGCCAGATTCAGGGCCAGCAGGCCGGCCAGCAGCACCATCGCCAGTCGGCGCAGGGACTGCAGGCCAGGGATGCCGAGCCCTGACCAGTGGATGTTGGGGATGCGCATGGAAGCAGGAGTTCAACCAAGCGGACCCTAGAAACGGCCCTGCGGGCAGTCCGGGAGCTTTGGGATCTCTACAAGAAAGAGGCTGGATTACCTGCTTGGTTGCGCGGAAAAGGCTGAATCCTGCGCATCCTGTAACGTTGTTGGAGGCTGATCAGCCCGCCTTGCCGCAGGGCCCCCGGTCCACCGCACCGGCATACACCGCCTGGTTGCCCAGTTCGTCCTCGATGCGCAGCAGCTGGTTGTACTTGGCCACGCGCTCGCTGCGGCTGAGGGAGCCGGTCTTGATCTGGCCGGCGCGGGTGGCCACGGCGAGGTCGGCGATGGTGGTGTCCTCGGTTTCGCCGCTGCGGTGGCTGATCACGCTGGTGTAGCCGGCGCGGCCGGCCAGGTCGATCGCCTGCAGGGTTTCGGTGAGCGAGCCGATCTGGTTCACCTTGATCAGGATCGAGTTGGCCACCCCCAGGTCGATCCCCCGCTGCAGGCGGCTGGTGTTGGTCACGAACAGGTCGTCGCCCACCAGCTGCACGGTCCTGCCCAGCTTCTCGGTGAGCAGGGCCCAGCCGTCCCAGTCGTCTTCGGCCACACCGTCCTCGATCGAGATGATCGGGAAACGGTTCACCAGGGCGGCCAGCTGGTCCACCATCTCGGCGCTGCTGTAGCTGCCGCCGTCGAAGGCATAGCGGCCGTCCTGGAAGAACTCGGTGCTGGCCACATCCAGGGCCAGGGAGATCTGGTCACCGGGGCGGTAGCCGGCCTTCTCGATCGCCTGGATCAGCAGCTCGCCCGCCTCCACGTTGCCCAGGTCCGGTGCGAAGCCGCCCTCATCGCCCACGGCGGTGCTCAGGCCCTTGTCCTTGAGCAGGCCCTTGAGCACGTGGAACACCTCGGTGCCCATGCGCAGGGCCTCCTTGAAGCTGGGGGCGCCGTGGGGCACCAGCATGAACTCCTGGAAATCCAGGCTGTTGGCCGCGTGGGCGCCGCCGTTGATCACGTTCATCAGCGGCACCGGCAGCAGGGTGGCCATCGGGCCGCCCAGATAGCGATACAGCGGCAGGCCCACGCCGTTGGCGGCAGCCCTGGCGGTGGCCATGCTCACCGCCAGGATGGCGTTGGCGCCCAGGGCGCTCTTGTTGTCAGAGCCGTCCAGCTCGATCATCGCCGTGTCCACGGCCGCCTGGTCGAGGGCGCTGAGGCCGCACAGGGCGGGCGCGATCTTCTCCTCGATGTTGCTCACGGCCTGGAGCACGCCCTTGCCCATGTAGCGGCTGCCGCCGTCGCGCAGCTCGTGGGCCTCGTGGGCACCGGTGCTGGCGCCGCTCGGCACGATCGCCCGACCGGTGGCGCCGCCTTCGAGCATCACCTCGGCCTCCACGGTGGGGGTGCCGCGGGAATCGAGCACCTCCCGGGCCACCACGGTGTCGATCACGAGGTCGAGGGAATCGATCACTGGCCCACTGTCAAGCTGTTCTGGGCGATCTTATGGGTGCCCCCCGCCGGGCCTTTTGTCGTCACCGGTACCGTGCGGCCTTTCACAATGGGCCCGACAGCCCTAGACCTGACTCCCCACCCAGCTCCCATCACCGATGCGTCTGCTGCACACCATGCTCCGGGTCGGCGATCTGGAGCGGTCGCTGGCCTTCTACACCGAGGTGCTCGGCATGCGCCTGCTGCGCCGCAAGGACTACCCCAGTGGGCGCTTCACCCTGGCGTTCGTGGGCTATGGCGATGAGAGCGATCACACCGTGCTGGAGCTCACCCACAACTGGGACACCAGCAGCTACGAGATCGGCAGTGGCTACGGCCACATCGCCCTCGGCGTGGACGATATCCAGGGCGTGTGCGCGGCGATCCGGGAGAAGGGGGGCAGGGTGGTGCGGGAGCCCGGTCCGATGAAGCACGGCAGCACGGTGATCGCCTTCGTGGAAGACCCGGACGGCTACAAGGTGGAGCTGATCGAGCTGGCCTCCAGGGCCGCTGCCTGAGATGGGGCCTGAGATGCGGTCCGACTCCGCCGCCACGTCTGGCTTGGGCGGCAGCCTCACCGCCGAGCCCGACCGCTTCAGCGACGACGCCTGGGACCTGCTGCTCGCCGCCCAGGACACGGCCCGGCGCTGGCGCCACGGCGCCATGGACGTGGAGCACCTGCTGCAGGCCCTGCTGCTGGAGCGGCGCTTCGCCGGCTGGGTGGAGCAACTGCCGATCAATGGCGACCGCGTGCTCGATGCCGTGGAGGCCTTCTGCCTGGAGCAACCCGCCGGCGGCGACGGCCAGCTGTTCATCGGCGATGCCCTGGAGGACCTGCTCGAGCAGGCCGACCGCCGCCGGGCGGCCTGGGGATCGCGGCTGATCGATCTGCCCCACCTGCTGCTGGCCCTGCTGGAGGAACCCCGGGTCGGCGCCGCCGCCCTGGCCGCCGAGGGCCTGGGGGAGGAGCAGGTGCGCCGCTGGCTGCGGCCCGGTCCCGGGCCAGGGCGGGAGCCCCAGCGGGAGCCGCCCCGGCAGCCCGCTCTCGACGACTGGGTTGACACCGGTGCGCCAGCCCCCGGCCCCACCCCCAGCTCCGCGGCTGCGGCCCCGCCGCCATCGGCCAGGGCCAGGGATGCGGCCCAGGGGGCTGCTGAGCCCATGGCCGCCGAACCGCTGCGGCTGGAGCCCGATGCTGCCGAGGCCGAGCCCACGGCCCTGGAGCGCTACGGCCGCGATCTCACCGCCGCCGCCCGGGCCGGCGACCTCGACCCGGTGATCGGCCGCGACACCGAGATCCGCCGCCTGATCCAGGTGCTCTCGCGCCGGGGCAAGAACAACCCGGTGCTGATCGGCGAGCCCGGTGTGGGCAAGACCGCCGTGGCCGAACTGCTGGCCCAGCGGATCGTGGCCGGTGAGGTGCCCGAGGCCCTGCGCGGCCAGCGGCTGGTGGCCCTCGACCTGGGCGCCCTGATCGCCGGTGCCAAGTTCCGCGGCCAGTTCGAGGAACGGCTGCGCAGCGTGCTGGCCGAGGTGCGCGCGGCGGAGGGGCGCGGCGCGGGCGGCGTGATCCTGTTCATCGACGAGCTGCACACGGTGGTGAGCAGCGAGCGCTCCAGTGCCGACGCCGGCAGCATTCTCAAGCCGGCCCTGGCCCAGGGGGAGCTGCGCTGCATCGGTGCCACCACCCCGGATGAGTACCGCCGCAGCATCGCCAGGGATCCGGCCCTGGATCGCCGCTTCCAGCAGGTGCTGGTCAAGGAGCCGGGCCTGGACACCTGCGTGCAGATCCTGCGCGGCCTCAAGGAGCGCTACGAGCTGCACCACGGCGTGTCGATCAGCGACGCGGCCCTGGTGGCGGCGGCCCGCCTGGCCGATCGCTACATCAGCGATCGCTGCCTGCCCGATTCGGCGATCGACCTGGTGGACGAGGCGGCCGCCGAGCTGCGCATGGACGTGACCTCCAAGCCCCAGGAGGTGGAGGGTGCCGAGGCCGAATTGCGCCGGGTGGAGCTGGCCCTGCTCTCGGCCGAGGCCGCGCCCGAGGCCGAGCGGGTGGCCCTGCAGGCCCGGCGCCAGGCCGCCACCGACAGCCTGCAGCAGCTGCAGCGGCGCTGGCAGGCGGAGCGCCGGCGGGTGGAGGAGCTGCGCGAGCTGCTCCAGCAGGACGAGGAGCTGCGCCATGCCATCGCCGAGGCCGAGCGCGACGGCGACCAGGAGGAGGCCGCCCGCCTGCAGTACGACCAGCTCCACGGCGTGCAGCAGCGCCGCCAGGTCCTGGAGGTCGAGATGCAGGGCGACACGATGCTGCGCGAGCAGGTGGAACCCGGTGACATCGCCGATGTGGTGGCCCGCTCCACCGGCATCCCCGTGCAGCAGCTGCTGGCCAGCGAACGCCAGAAGCTGCTGGAGCTGGAGCAGCGGCTTGCTGAACGGGTGATCGGCCAGCCGGAGGCGGTGGCCGCGGTGGCCGCGGCCATCCGCCGCGCCCGGGCCGGCATGCAGGCCCCCACCAGGCCGGTGGGCTCGTTCCTGTTCCTCGGCCCCACAGGTGTGGGCAAGACGGAACTGGCCAAGGCCCTGGCGGCGGCCCTGTTCGACGAGGACGAGGCCCTGGTGCGGCTCGACATGAGCGAGTTCATGGAGCGCAACGCCGTGGCCCGGCTGGTGGGGGCCCCCCCGGGCTATGTGGGCTACGAGGAGGGCGGCCAGCTCACCGAGGCGGTGCGGCGCCGGCCCTACGCGGTGCTGCTGCTCGACGAGGTGGAGAAGGCCCACCCGGAGGTGTTCAACCTGCTGCTGCAGGTGCTCGACGACGGGCGGCTCACCGACTCCCAGGGCCGCACGGTGGATTTCCGCCACACGGTGGTGATCATGACCAGCAACCTGGCCAGCCGGGCGATCCTGGAGAGCGCCCGCCGGCAGGCAGGTTCCTCCCCGGACGCGAGGCCTGCAGAGGAGATCTCCCAGGCCGAGAGCTGGCTGGCCGAGCAGGTGGAGCAGGCCCTGGCCAGCCAGTTCCGGCCGGAGTTCCTCAACCGGATCGACGAGGTGATCCGCTTCCGGCCCCTGGCCCAGCAGGACCTGCAGCACATCGTGCGGCTGCAGCTGGCGGAGCTGGCCGGCCTGCTGGCCGAGCAGGGCCTGGCGCTGGAGGTGGAGGAGCCGGTGGAGCAGGCCCTGGCCCGGCAGGGCTATGAGCCCGAGTACGGTGCCAGGCCGCTGCGGCGGGTGCTGCGCCGTCAGCTGGAGAATCCCCTGGCCACCGCCCTGCTGGCCGACAGCTTCCATGGCGCCCGGGGGGTGCGGGTGGAGCTGCCCGCCGGTGCCGACGGTGCGCTGGCCTTCCGGCCCCTCCTGGGAGGTGACGACGTCCGGTAGGGTGGTCGTTTGCCGAGCAGTACCAGCCCGGCCGGTCCAGTCTCCCGAGTCATCCGGTCCACCCTCCCCGGCTGTCAGCAGAGCGATTCCCCACCCTCACGCACGCGGCGCACCCGCGTCCGTTTCTGGAGCCCACCTTGGAGCCCGAAGCCCCCACATCCAGTCCAGCCCAGCCGAAGGGCGCCACCCAGCCTGAGGGCAGCGCGGCTGAAAGCGGCGCCCTCAGGTCGGTTGGGGTGGAGGAGGCTGGTCTGCCCGTCGCCGAGGCCGATGCCGGTTTCGCGGCGGCCACCGTGGCCGAGCTGCGGCGGGTGGTGTGGCCCAGCCGCCAGCAGCTGTTCAGCGAGTCGGTGGCGGTGATCCTGATGGTGAGCCTGTCGGCCGCGGCGATCGCCGCCCTGGATCGCTTCTACGGCTGGGCCGCCACCCAGGTGTTCCGCTGAATCCGCCGTTCCTTCCCCAGTTCCCGTTGACGAGCCCCGTGTCCGATATCAGCCCGACTGAGACCAGCCTCGACGCCGCCGAGCTGCAGGCCGACGCGCCTGTGGCCGAGCCCATCGCCGTGGTGGATCCGGAGGAGAAACGCCAGGTGGCCCGCTGGTATGCCGTGCAGGTGGCCTCCAGCTGCGAGAAGAAGGTGAAGGCCACCCTGGAGCAGCGCGCCGTGACCCTGGGCGTGGACAACCGCATCCTGGAGATCGAGATTCCCCAGACGCCCGGGGTGAAGATCAAGAAGGACGGAAACCGCACCAGCACCGAGGAAAAGGTGTTTCCGGGCTATGTGCTGGTGCGCATGGTGCTCGATGAGGACACGATGATGGCGGTGCGCAGCACCCCCAACGTGATCAATTTCGTTGGGGCCGAGGAGCGTCGCGCCACCGCCCGCGCCCGGGGCCACATCAAGCCCCGCCCCCTCTCCCGCCAGGAGGTGGACCGCATCTTCAAGCGGGCGGCCGAGAAGAAGGCCGTGGTGAAGGTCGACCTCACCGAGGGCGATCAGATCCTGGTCACCGCTGGTCCGTTCAAGGATTTCCAGGGCGAGGTGATCGAGGTGAGCGGCGAGCGCAACAAGCTCAAGGCCCTGCTCTCGATCTTCGGCCGGGAAACCCCGGTGGAACTCGAGTTCTCCCAGATCAGCAAGCAGAGCTGAGGCTGCGGCCTCCGCTCAGCGGCCGTCTCCCTGCGGAGGGCGGCCGTACAGTCCACACCCCCGGCGATGGGGGTGATCCGCAGATTCGCTCCCACTCCCTCTGGGAGTTCTGTCCCAGTAGCCCCAGACGATGGCCAAGAAAGTCGTTGCCGTAATCAAGCTGGCCCTCGATGCCGGCAAAGCCAACCCGGCGCCACCCGTGGGTCCTGCCCTCGGTCAGCATGGCGTCAACATCATGGCGTTCTGCAAGGAGTACAACGCCCGCACCCAGGACAAGGCCGGTTATGTGATTCCGGTGGAGATCTCGGTCTTCGAAGACCGCAGCTTCACCTTCATCACCAAGACCCCGCCCGCCTCGGTGCTGATCTCCAAGGCCGCCGGCATTGAGAAGGGTGCCGCCACCTCCTCCAAGGGGTCGGTGGGTGCCATCTCCCGGGCCCAGCTCGAGGAGATCGCCAAGACCAAGCTGCCCGACCTCAACTGCACCAGCGTGGAGTCGGCCATGCGCATCATCGAAGGCACCGCCCGCAACATGGGCGTCGCCGTGAACGACTGAACCGTTTCGGTTCCATCGCCTCACACCATTCCATTCCTCCATCGGGGGAGATCCAGCCGGACTGCAAGCCCACTGCGTTTCGCACCAGGCCCACTGCGTTTCCGTTCTGAATCGCCCGCACCCCATTCCTGCCATGCCCAACGTTTCCAAGCGCTACACCGAACTTGCTGCCAAGGTGGCCGACCAGGCCTACGCCCCGCTCGAAGCCCTCGAACTGGTGAAGGCCAATGCCAACGCCAAATTCGACGAGACGATCGAAGCCCACGTGCGCCTGGGCATTGATCCCAAGTACACCGACCAGCAACTGCGCACCACCGTGGCCCTGCCCCACGGCACGGGCCAGACCATCCGCATCGCCGTGATCGCCCGCGGTGAAGCGGTCGCCGCCGCCAAGGCCGCCGGGGCTGACCTGGCCGGCGACGACGAGCTGGTGGACACCATCGCCAAGGGCGAGATGGACTTCGACCTGCTGATCGCCACCCCGGACATGATGCCCAAGGTGGCCAAGCTGGGCCGGGTGCTCGGTCCCCGCGGCCTGATGCCCAACCCCAAGGCCGGCACCGTGACCACCGACCTGGCCGGCGCCATCAGCGAGTTCAAGGCCGGCAAACTGGAGTTCCGCGCCGACCGCACCGGCATCGTGCACGTGCGCTTCGGCAAGGCCAGCTTCGACGTGGCCAAGCTGCTCGACAACCTCAAGGCCCTGCAGGAAACCATCGACCGCAACAAGCCCAGCGGCGCCAAGGGCCGCTACTGGCGCTCCCTGTACGTGACCTCCACCATGGGTCCCTCGGTGCAGGTGGACTTCTCCGCCCTCCAGGAGCTCAAGCAGGAGGCCTGACGGCGGCTGATCGGTCTTGCTTGTGCTGGGGAGAGGCCCCCAGGCTGTGCCCTGCCATCGGCAGGGCTTTTTGATGGCTGCTCTCAGGCTGGTAGAGTGGTTAACTGGCTTTGGCCAGAAGGGGCACGCGCCCTACCCCAGACAGCAGGCATTCCCTTAAGTCCTGCCGAGGTGAACGCGACAGGTTTCAACCTCCAGCCCCGTCCCCTTGCCGGGCGGCCAGCTGATCGGGTCCGGAACGTGCAGCGGCCTCGAGCCCTGGTGATTCGCCGGCACGCCGGAGGGATCCCCGGGCCGTCCAGGGCCGCTGTCCCGGCTTGTTCCCCCGATCCGTTCCTTTCCTATGGGCCGCACGCTGGAGAACAAGCAACAGATCGTCGAAGAGCTCAAGGGGCTCCTCGGTGAAGCCGAAATGGCGCTTGTCCTGGATTACCAGGGCCTGTCCATCAAGGAAATGACCGACCTGCGGACCCGTCTGCAGGCGGCCAACGGCGTGTGCAAGGTGACCAAAAACACCTTGATGCGCCGGGCCATTGATGGCAACAGCGCCTGGTCGGAACTCGATTCCCTGCTCACCGGCACCAACGCCTTCGTGCTCGTCAAGGGCGACGTGGGTGGTGCGGTGAAGGCCGTGCAGTCCTTCCAGAAGGACACGAAGAAGTCGGAGGTGAAGGGCGGCCTGTTCGAAGGCAAGCTCCTCTCCCAGAACGACATCAAGGCCATCGGGGATCTGCCCTCCAAGGAGGTGCTCATGGCCCAGATCGCCGGTGCGATCAACGCCGTGGCCACCAAGGTGGCCGTGGGCATCAACGAAGTTCCCTCCGGTCTCGCCCGGGCGCTCAAGCAGCACGCCGAAGGCGAGGGCACGGCCGCCTGAGGCCTGCTCTGCTGAGCTCTCCGATCCGACTGTTTTTACAGATCTGTTGCTGATTCCCAACCATGTCTGCTACTACCGACCAAATTCTCGACCAGCTCAAGACCCTCTCGCTGCTGGAAGCTTCCGAGCTTGTCAAGCAGATTGAAGAGGCCTTCGGTGTGTCCGCCGCCGCCTCCGCCGGCGTGGTGATGGCCGCGGCTCCTGCCGCTGCCGCTGAAGCCGCCGAAGAGAAGACCGAATTCGACGTCGTGCTCGAGGGCTTCGACGCCGCCGCCAAGATCAAGGTGCTGAAAGCCGTGCGCGAGGCCACCGGCCTCGGCCTGGGTGAAGCCAAGGCCCTGGTGGAAGCCGCTCCCAAGGCGGTGAAGGAGGGTGTGTCCAAAGATGAGGCCGAAACCCTCAAGAAGGCCATCGAGGAAGCCGGCGGCAAAGTCACCGTCAAGTGAGTTCTGCCGGGTTTCCACCCATCGCTTGCAGCCGGTCCTTCGGGACCGGCTTTTTTGATGGGAGCAGGAACACCGTCCTGATCACGATCACCATCCACGATGACCGCGCCAGCGGGGTATGGCCAAAAAAAAGCCCCGCCAAAGGCAGGGCTGGGGTGTGGAACGGTTGATCGGGAGTCTGTCCTCGTTTCGACCCCGAGTGGTCGTTCCTCACTCCTCACACGAATGCAAGTTAGGGGAGGGAAGGGTGGCGGCAAGGTGGACCAGGACAGTGATTGAACTGGGCCGGCCGCCGGGTGCTCAGGGCCTGTAGGGCACCACCTGCAGGGCGATCACGCCATCGCTCTTGGCCGGGGCTGCCGCACCCCGGGCCCCCAGGGCTTCCAGCCGGGCCAGGCGGGAGCTGGAGCCGCTGGCCACCGGCTGATCCACGGTCTGCTGATCCACGGGCTGCTGGGCCACGGGCTGCTGGGCCACCGTCTGGATGGTCCTTGCGGTGGCCGCTCCCCCGGTTGCGGTGCGGCGGTTGCTGCGTCGGGGTTCGGGAGCGAGCGGCGGCGGCGGGGCGGGCAGTTGGGCCAGGCGGGGGATGCCCCCACCACTGCGGGCCTCGGCCAGCAGCACGGGCAGGGGGTTGGCATGGGCCACGTAGAGATGGCTGAGGCTCTGGCCATCGAAGGTGCGCCGCTCGAACGCCCAGTTGTTCTGGAGCCTGAGCTCCACCAGGGCCGAGCCGGCTGCCTGACCGGTGCCGATCACGATCGGTTCGGCCTGGCTGCCGCCGCTGGCGAGCAGCTGCAGCTGGCCGTTGTTGTGTTCCACGCGCAGCCGCCAGGGCTGGCGCAGATCTTCACCGCCAACGCGCAGGGAGTAGGCGCTGCTGGAGAGATAGCGGCCGCAGGTGCTCTCCGGCAGGTGCATCTCGTAGGTGAGAACGCTGCCGTTGACGTTGCGACGCCAGCAGGGAGGAGCCGGCTCGCGCTGTTCGAGCACGATCAGATTCCAGCGGTCGTTGCTGAGGGGTTGGGCCAGGGCAATCACCCGATCCTGGGCCAGGGATTCGCTGCCGAAGGCCACGGCGGCCCGCGCCAGCTGCTGGGGCACGGCCGCCGCCGCCAGGAGCGAAACAGCGGTGGCTGCCAGGTAGGTTCTCCTGGGACTGGGCTGGGGCGAATTGCTCATGGCTGTGCTCCTGCCCTTGGGCATTGGTCCAAATCAGAAAGGCTCTTTAGCGGAAATTGAGGGGTTGTCCAGTGGTGGATGAGCCGGTGCGGGTTGTGGCCGCGGCCTGCGATGGGGCCTGCAGTGGCAATCCCGGCCCCGGTGGCTGGGGGGCGCTGCTGCGCTTCGAGGACGGCACGGTGCGTGAGCTGGGCGGGCCGGACCCGGCCACCACCAACAACCGCATGGAACTCACGGCGGCCCTGGCCCTGATGCGGGAGCTCCAGGCCCTGCCGCGCCATCCGGCGCTGGTGATCCGCACCGACAGCCGCTACCTGATCGACGGCCTGGAGCGCTGGATCCATGGCTGGAAGCGCAAGGGCTGGCGCACCGCCTCCGGCGGGCCTGTGCTCAACCGCGATCTCTGGGAAGAGCTGGACGCGGCTCGCGTGCCCGATCTGCGCTTCCAGCATGTGAAGGGCCACAGCGGTGATCCCGACAACGACCGCTGCGACGCGATCGCCGTGGCCTTCTCCCGGGGCCAGCCCCCGGCGTTGGCCGATGCTGAGCGCCACGAGTGCGTATCGATGCCCCAGGCCGACCCGGCTCCCCCAGCCCTGGTTGACCTCCTCAGCCGCCTGGAGCTGGCCGATCGCCTGGCCCAGGGCGGCCATGGGCTGTCGCTGGTGGAACTGGCCCAGCTGCTGGAGATGCCGCTGCGCAGCCTGGAGCAACGCCGTGAAGCCTTCCCCTGGCGCGACTGGCTGGTGCAGCCGCTGGCCGATGGCCGCTGGCGCCTGCAGCGGGAGACGCCAGGATTGGCGCAACGGGAGTGAAAGCCGCGATGGCGCAGCCAGGGGCGGGAGCTGGAGCAGCGACGGGAGTGGTGCCAGGCCGGTCGGGGGCGCTCTACGGGCGGCTGGTGGGCCCCTTGCTGCGTCAGGACGACGGGGCCGACGCCGAGCAGCTCAGCCTGCTCAGCCTCACGGCCCTGGGCCAGCTCAGCCTGCGGCGGGAGTGGCCCCTGCTGCAGGGCTTGCTCGCCGGGGTGGGGGCGGAACTGCGCCGCCCGGATCCGCGCCTGGAGCAGACCCTGTTCGGCTGCAGGTTTGCCAATCCAGTGGGGCTGGCGGCTGGCTTTGACAAGAACGGCGTGGCGGCGGGGATCTGGCACCTGTTCGGTTTCGGCTTTGCCGAGCTGGGCACGATCACCTGGCATGCCCAGGCCGGCAATCCCCGGCCGCGGCTGTTCCGGCTGGCGGCGGAACGGGCGGCACTCAACCGCATGGGTTTCAACAACCAGGGTGCGCAGGCCTGCGGCCGCCTGCTCGAGCGCCAGCGC